>CAZESU010000016.1:0-27819 GCA_964515275.1 uncultured Oscillospiraceae bacterium | reverse complement strand
TCTCAAAGTAGGTGCCGTGGCGGGCAGTCTTGCCTATATTCTCAATATCACCAGTGCGGATGCACTTCTGGCAGGTGCAGACACGGTGACGGGGAGGCTCCTGTTCGCCCTTGAAATAGGGCTTCATGGGCGCCATGCCGGAGTTTATAAGCAGAAGGCTTGCGTCATTCTGCGGTATAAGTGAGAAACTGGGCAGGCGCAGATGACCCTTGCTCTCAAAGAAGCTGAGAAACATCTCACGCAGCTGGTTTAGTCCGAATTTTTCCATTTCTTTTTGTCCTCCAAAACAACATACAAAAAATATGCCTCCGCCCCGGTGCAGGGGCGAAGGTTTCATTCGCGGTACCACCCTGATTTGCCGCAATGCGGCCTCTCAAGCGTCTGTAACGCAGACATACGTCCCGCTTTTTTGCAGGAAAGCTCGGAAGTGGCTGCCGGTTTCCTGCATAGGGTCTTGCAGCATACGACCCCTCTCTGTAATGCGGTACTCCGGCTCGTTTCGTCAACGCCAAGTTATTTTCAACTGATAGTAATATTATCATAAGCAGGGATTTTGTCAAGCGCAAAAGGCAAATTTATCTGCATTTTCGCACAACGGCATACCTTGGTGCAAAAACAGGCAGCTTCATATGCAGTTCCATTGCGGCATGCCTTGTGTCCCCGATCTCTTCCCCTTCGGCATTATAAATATGTTCAGCAGTAAAGCTGACAGGCTCTTTATCCGGCAAAAGCAGTTCCAGAGCATCGCCCTGATAGAACTTGTTTCTCTGCACCAGCACCGCCCTGCCGTCTTCCCCACAGCTCTCCACAACGGCTGCCACATCCGCGTTAGTGGTATAGGATGCGCTGGAATAGTGCTGCCCGGGATAACCATAGTAAAATCCTGTGCAGTAAGGCCGGTGACTGACCTTCTCCGTCTCTTCCACCCAAAGTCTGTCAAGCTCTCTGCCCTCAAGGGCGGCATCAATGGCATGGCGGTAGGCGTTGGTGATCACCGCCGCATAGTAAGAGGACTTCATCCTGCCCTCTATCTTGAAGCTGCTGATACCGGCCTCGATAAGCTCAGGTATGTGCTCAATCATACACATGTCCCGGGAATTCATGATATGGGTGCCGCCGTCTTCGCTGATCTCGAAATACTCACCGGGTCTGGTCTCCTCCACCAGGTGGTATTTCCATCGGCAGGGCTGGGCACACTGACCCCGGTTTGCGTCTCTGCCGGTGAGATAATTTGACAGAAGGCAGCGTCCGGAAAAGGACACGCACATCGCCCCATGGACAAACGCCTCCAGCCGAAGCTCTTTCGGTGTATTCGCACGTATCTTGCAGATATCTTCCAGGGAGGCCTCTCTCGCCAGGACGACAGTGTCCGCTCCAAGCTCATAAAGGCTGTTAGCTGCAGCGCTGTTGACAATTCCAAACTGAGTGCTCACATGGCGCGCAACCTGCGGTGCGTACTTCTTTGACATGCTCAACACACCCATATCTGCGATGATCAGCGCGTCAGCTTTCGCATCCTGTAAAAATTCCAGGAATGCGGGAAGTCTTTTCAGTTCGTCCTCCCTTGGCAGAGTATTGCAGGTGACATATACCTTTACTTCCCTGTCATGAGCAAGCCGGATTGCCTGGCGCATATGCTCCTCATCAAAATTTCCGGAGGCTGCCCTCATTCCAAATTCACTGCCCGCCAGATATACGGCATCAGCGCCATAGAGGAGGGCCATATTCAGCCGTTCCATATCCCCAGCCGGGGATAAAAGCTCCGTCTTATCAGCCATAGTTCTGGGTCGACACAAAGGTATTGAACTCATATTCATTGGTAAAGAATCGATGCGTGTTGGTGGCAGTGTCAAGGGCATAGTAATAATATCCCGTAGTCTCCGGATTCAGTGCCGCCGTTATCGCGGCAAGGCCCGGGTTACAGATCGGCGTAGGAGGCAGACCGGTATAGAGTCTTGTGTTATACGGACTGTCTACTGCCAGCATCTCTGCAGTGGGGCCGCCTTCGTGATCAGGATACAGATAGAGAATGGATGCATCAATACCCAAAGGCATGCCTGAGTTAAGGCGATTATAAATGACAGAAGACACAAGGGCACGCTCGTCCACGCCGTTCTCCGGGTCTACCGCAGCTTCCTTCTCGATCAGTGAGGCAATCGTCACTACCTGCTGGATGGTCAATCCCCTGTTCGAAGCCTGCTTGAGCATATCGGCTGTAAGGATATAGTAGAAACGTTCCAGGAATTTATTGATGGCGCTGGAGGCCTGCATACCTACATAGAACTCATAGGTGTCCGGGAACAGGAAGCCTTCAAGCCTTGACATATCACCTGTTTCCAACCCCTCCAGGAAAGAGTAGTTATAGTTGGAATTTGCAGCCGCTTCAACAAGGTCATCGTAGCTGCAGACATCATTTTCCTCCAACTTTTTGAATATCTGGTCAAGAGAATATCCCTCGGGAATTGTGACCGTGATCGTAACAGCAGAGCCGGAACCGGCCCTCATATTCTGGACGAGAGCATGATAGTCGAAGGTGGATTTCAGTTCATAATTTCCCGGGGTAATCTTGGTATCGGCATTTGAAATCTTGCAGAACATTTCAAACAGCCACTTATATTCGATCAGTCCTGCCTCTTTCAGAGCGGTGGACACATAATCGATATCAGCGCTGCTGACCCGCTCTGTCCCGGTCTTATTGCCGTCCTCATCAAACGTGTCAACCGTCTTGGACTCGAAGATTGAAGAAGGCAGAGACACAACTGCGGTAAAGTTGTCCTGATTCAGGGCCAGCATATCGCTGGCCGCCATCCAGGCCAAACAGGCCAGAATAACGCTGACGCAGACAACAAACACGAAAAACATCACTCCGCCAAGGCAGCCTGATTTATATTCTCTGCTCTGCCTTACCGGGCGATAGTCGCGCTCAGACACCTCATCGCCGGTGTAATTGGGCTGCTCCTTGCCCTCCTCGTCGATAAAAAGCTTATCAACCGCTGAGACCGGGGCTATCTTCTGTCTTCCCGTTTTAGAAGCTTCCTTTTTCTCAGCGACCTCTCCTGGGGTCTTTTCGGAAGCAGTGCTTTCCTTTGCCTGCGTATCCTCATCATGTATTTTTTTCTTTTCGTCGTGAATACGGAAAATTTCGTTTATTTTGTCAAGTTCTCCAGCCATTTCTGACCTCCTTTGGAATTTGTCTGCGCTGAGCAGCTCCGCACCCTTTTCAGCCCCACCGCATAGTATGGCACGAGCGATGAGGGAATGCCCGCGTCGCCGCCAATGATACGACCAACACTGTCACCCGCCGCGCGGGGTTACAGGCGGATCTATCTTATCAGCGCGGAGAAAGGGATTAATATGTTCTGTAACGGTTGTAACAACAGCTTTATTTGGCTCATCATCATCCTCATCATCCTCTTCGGTTGGGGCGGCAATGGCTGCGGCTGTGGCTGCGGATGCGAAAACAATAACAACTGCGGCTGCGGCTGCTGAGTTTTCCAGATAGGGGCTTCTTCGGAAGCCTCTATTTTATTTGATATATGACAGGATGAGACGATATATCTCGTCGTTTTTCTCATCCACATCCCGCTCTGCGCCGTCTTTCTTAAAGGGAATGCGGGTCCAGCCGTAATACATTGCTGCCATATCAGCCGTGTGCAGGCAGCGGCGGAGATAGTCCACATCCTTTTCATGGATGTCGGCCTTTGTGTTGTTGCTGTCCTGCCGGTATTTCATCCTTGCAAGGGACGTCTCAATATCGACATCAAGATAGATTACCAAGTCGGGCTTTGGCAGTCCCATCTTTACATATTCCAGATCAGAAAGCCATTTGAAAAATGCCGGCAGTTCCTCATCGCTGAGCTTTGAGCCCTGATGAACCGCATTTGAGGTGGTATAACGGTCAGAAATGATCAGACCACCGTTATCATATATTTTCCCCCACTCGTCACGATAGGAAGCGTAACGGTCAACCGCGTAAAAGGTGGAAGCTGCATAGGCGTTCACATCATCGGGATGTGTGCCGAACTGTCCGCCCAGATACATGCGTATCAAGGCGCTGCTGTCTTTGTCATAACGGGGAAACACAATGTGATTATAGTCTATTCCGTCCTTTTCCATTCGGGCACAAATGCGGCGGTATTGGGCTGATTTTCCGCTGCCGTCTATACCTTCAAGGACTATAAGCCTGCCTTTGCTCAAAAATTTATCCTCCGATTCTACGCCACGCCGCCGCGACAATCACACCCGGCAGCTTTATCATGCGCTTTATCCGCCTGGGCTCCTTGATCAGCCTGTACAGCCATTCAAGGCCCATGCTGCGCCACTTTCTCGGCGCACGTTCCACAACTCCTGCGTAAACATCCAGAGCACCGCCAAGACCGATCATCAGTCCCGCATCCAGAAGCTCCGCGTTCTGCTTCATCCATATCTCCTGCTTGGGAGAACCGAGGCACACCAGCACCAGATCAGGTGACTCGGAATTGATTTTTTCTATGATATATTCGATATCGTCTTCTTCAAAATAACCGTCATTCACGCCACAGATAACAAGGCCCGGATAGCGTTCCGACAGTCTCTCTCCGGCAAGCTCCGCCACGCCTGGCTTTGCCCCTAGGAGGAAAACCTTTCTGCCGTTCTCGCTCAACCTCGCCATAAGGGCTGAGGCAAAGTCTATGCCCGGAATTCGGTTTTTTATGGGAGAACCGAGAATATGGGAAGCATAGATAACTCCCACGCCATCCGGAAGCACCATGCTGGCCGATCGAATAGCGGAAGCTAACTTTTCGTTTTTTTGACTTTCAAGGATAATCTCCGGGTTCGGTGTCACCGCGTATGCGTGGCATCGTTTGTCAATAAGACGAATGGCTCTCTCCACCGCCTCGAGGATATCGGTGTCATCAAACTCAATGCCCAAAACATCGATCCTGTTCATAAGCTGGCAAAAACCTCCCCTATCTTTTCATGGATAACGAGATTGGCATAGCTGTCATAAGGTGTTGCACTCAGATTAATAAGTACCAGCTTATTCCCCCGGTAATAGTTAATCAGTCCGGCCGCCGGGTACACGTTCAGCGAAGTGCCGCCAATGATAAGAATATCTGCGTTTCTGATGTATCGAATGGCGCTGGTAATGATATCCTCGTCCAACGGCTCCTCATACAAAACAATGTCGGGGCGGATAACGCCGCCGCAGCTGCAGTGGGGTACGCCTTCTCCATGGTTCATAAGATCAGCCGGGTAAGGCTTGCGGCATTTGGAGCAGTAGGCGCGCAGAATGCTGCCGTGCAGCTCCAACACGTTTTTGCTTCCTGCCGCCTGATGCAGGCCGTCAATATTTTGGGTCAGCACAGCGAGGAGCTTTCCCTCCTGTTCGAGCTTTGCCAGACCCAGATGCGCCCGGTTGGGTTTTACGCCGTCAATCACAAGCTTGGCTCTGTGGAAGCGGTAATACTCCTCCGGGTTTCTTCGGAAAAAGCTGGCACTTAGAATGGTCTCCGGCGGGTATTTCCATTCCTGATTGTACAGTCCGTCAACACTGCGGAAATCGGGAATTCCGCTTTCTGTGCTGACGCCTGCGCCGCCGAAGAAAACAATATTGTCGCTTTCAGATATCCACTTTTTCAATATCTCAATATTTTCGTCCATTTTTGTATCCTCCCTCAGCGCATAATTTGACTAATTGCATATTATACACCAGAACCAACAGCTTGGCAAGTAATGGGGCTGTCAACGAATTGTGAATTATTCTGAAGATTTAGATAAAAAAAGCCGCCCCGGAGGGGCGGCTATAGGAAGCAAAATTACATGAGCTTTCTGAAGAGAGCGGTCAGATCCTCAACAGAGGTTTCCTTGGGGTTGCCGGGACGGCAGGCATCGGCATAGGCGCTCTCAGCCAGGAAAGGCAGATCCTCTTCTTTCAGGGCCTCCAGCTTGGAGGGGATGCCAACATCCTCGGACAGCTGCTTGACGGCGTTGACAGCGGCGGCACGATATTCTTCCTGCGTCATTGCGTCAACACCCTCAACACCCATAGCGCGGGCAATCTCGCGGTACTTTTCACCGGTGCACTCGGCGTTATACTCCATAACGATAGGCAGCATCATTGCGCAGGCAACACCATGGGGAGTGTCGTACACAGCGCCCAGAGTATGTGCCATGGAGTGGGCAATGCCCAGACCGACATTGGAGAAGCCCATGCCGGCAATGTACTGACCGAGAGCCATACCCTCGCGGCCTTCCTTGGTGCCTTCAACGGCGCCGCGCAGGCTTCTGGAGATGAGCTTGATGGCCTCAAGATGGAACATATCGGTCATCTCCCATGCGCCGAGAGTAGTATAGCCCTCGATGGCGTGGGTCAGAGCATCCATACCGGTGGAGGCGGTCAGGCCCTTGGGCATGGAGTCCATCATCTCAGGGTCAACAACTGCAACGATAGGCATATCGTGGGGGTCAACGCAGACGAACTTGCGCTTTCTCTCAACGTCAGTGATAACGTAATTGATGGTGACCTCTGCGGCGGTACCGGCAGTGGTGGGGACAGCAATGATGGGGACGCAGGGCTTCTTGGTGTCAGCAACACCCTCGAGAGAGCGGACATCTGCGAATTCGGGGTTATTGATGATGATACCGATAGCCTTGGATGTGTCCATGGGAGAGCCGCCGCCGATCGCGATCAGATAATCTGCATTTGCAGCCTTGAATGCCGCAACGCCCTCAACCACGTTCTCGATGGTGGGGTTGGGCTTAATATCGGAATAGATCTCGTAAGCAAGACCCGCCTCGTCAAGAAGGTCAGTGACATTGGCGATAACGCCATTCTTGAGAAGCGTGCGGCCGCAGCAGATAAGCGCCTTGTTAAAGCCGCGTGCTTTTACCTCGTTGGGTATCTCTTTGATCGCACCAGCGCCGTGGTAGGAGGTCTGATTGAGCATAATTCTGTTTGCCATAATTTTTCTCCTTTCAGATATTAAATGTGATTAATCAAGTATATATTATCTCTCCAGAGAGGGATAAACGATTGGAATTTCCGCATGGAAATACTGGCTGAGCACCTTCTCCGCCGCAGCGGAAAGATCTTCTCGGCAGGTCTTTTTGATCTCATCCATGCTTCTGCCGCTTTTGCCTGCAGCATAGTAGGCAGTGACGCCTTGACTGAGCACTTTCTCTGCCCCATCGCCGATACAGCCGCATATGGCAATGCAGTCAACCCCGGCCTTTTTCGCCCGGCGGCCCACACCGACGGGAACTTTCCCTGCAGCACTCTGTCCGTCAATGCAGCCCTCGCCTGTCAGGACAAGCTCACAATCTTCAAGCTCCCGGTCTATCTGTGCCGCATCAAGCAGCACGTCAATCCCCGGCATCAGCTTTGCTCCGCAGAAGGCAACAAGTGCCGCTCCAAGACCGCCGGCAGCTCCCGCTCCGGGAAGGTCAGCAACATCGGCCCCAAGCTCCGCTTTGATAAGCCCGGCAAAGGCCCTGATATCGGCATCCAAAGGCTGAATCTGCTCTTTTTTCAAACCCTTTTGGGGGCCGAAAACCACACTGGCTCCTTTTTCTCCGCAGAGAGGATTGTCCACATCGCAGGCCACGGTTATCTCCATTTCCGGCAGTTTCTCAGGCCTGATAATATGTTTTATCCTGCCAATATTACAGGCATATGGCTCCACGTGTCCGCCATATGCATCCGTGAACATATATCCAAGTGCTGCTGCCATACCAATGCCGCAGTCGTTGGTGGCACTGCCGCCAATGCCCATAAGGAGCTTTTTACAGCCATTGTCAGACAGCGCACGCACCAGTTCTCCCACGCCGCATGTGGTGGCATGCAGTGGGTCAAGGCCCTTTTTCATCAGCGTAATCCCGGCGCATCCCGCCATCTCGGCAACGGCTGTGCCGTCATTTAAAACAGCATAGGGGCAGCTGACTGCCTCCCCTTCCGGACCGGTGACAGTCTCCGTAAAAATCCTGCCGCCCAAAATGCCGGCGTAAGCCTCGGTCATACCCTCTCCCCCGTCGGACATAGGGATACACAGTATTTCCGCCTGCGGGAATAACTTATTTACGGCATCGGACAGTATCCTGCACACAACAGAGGCTGACATTGTCCCCTTAAAAGAATCGGGTGCGATTATGAACTTTCTCACAAAATACTCCCTAGCTAACAGCCGAAAATGATTTTACGTTCTCGTTGTAATTTTGTCAATCAACATTCTTAACCAGAAAATTACTTTTGGCTTTTTGCTGTTTTTTCGTTATACATGGCCAAAATTGAGGTAGTTTTTTTGTTGATAAAATCTATATAAAAACGCGGTCAAAGCTGACCGCGTTTTTATCATAAATTCAGTTTGGCAAGAACAGCCTCAGAAAGCTCCGTGCATCTGACAAGCGTAAGCTCATTTTCACGTCTGGTCACAAACACATAGGTTTCGTCACTGCTTTTCGAGGACATATCCACCACATAGAGCATGGCGCTTCTGATTGCCGCCATAGACATATGGACAGCGGAGGCAAGATACATGGCCCCCTGAGTGTCAATATCTGCAAGATCATTGAGAAGCTCGAGAACATTACACATCTGATTGATGATCTCCTCGCATATGCAGCAGGCAGGTTGACGGGAAGCATCTATTTTCTGAGCGTCCCCTTCCTTCAACGCGCGGCGCAGAAGAACGCGGCACTTTACATCCTCATCAATAAGGTAGACCATATAGCTCCGTAGCTTTTCCATATTTCTGACAATGTAGTCAAGCCGTTCAATGCCGGAAGTGCTTTTAGCCGCAATATTGGCAGCTCTCAGCCCCATAGCACAGGCATCTGCGCCGACCAGCGCGGCACCGCTTCCGATATCCAGTCTGCCGTCAGGATCAGAAAGCAGTTTGGTAAGCTCCTCAGGCTCTTTCTTCCGGAATATCTCAATAATAATCTTCTCTTCCATGGTTGTACCTCCTTATATCAGTCTCTGTTAAACTCTCTCAGGACCAGTCCCTCGTTCTTCTGCAGTGCCCAGTTGATGCACCACTGGGAAGTAAAGAGCAGAAGGTTATTTCCTTTAAAATCCTGCACCCATTTGGTATCGCTGGTAAGATTGAGAGCTGAAATGTTGATATCCTCGTTCTCTACCCAGCGCACCAGTTCAAAAGGCATGGCCCGGCGGCGAATGTCGACTCCATACTCGGATTTAAGCCGATATTCAAGCACTTCAAACTGAAGAACGCCCACAACGCCAACAATGACCTCCTCCACGCCGGTATGGGGTTCGTGGAATATCTGAATAGCGCCCTCCTGTGCGATCTGCATAATGCCCTTTTCAAACTGCTTGCGCTTCATGGTGTCGGCACGCTCCACAGCGGCAAAATGCTCCGGTGCAAAAGTGGGTATGCCTTCAAAGCAGACATTCATGCCCTTTTCACATATGGTATCTCCGATGGTAAAGATGCCCGGGTCAAAAACGCCGATAATATCCCCTGCGTAGGCTTCGTCAATGATTGCCCTTTCCTGAGCCATCAGCTGCTGAGGCTGGGCAAGTCTCAGCGTCTTGCCTCCCTGAACATGAAAATACTCCTTATCACGCTCAAACCGCCCGGAACAGATACGCATGAAAGCAATTCTGTCACGGTGGGCCTTGTTCATATTGGCCTGAATCTTAAATACAAAAGCGGAAAAACGCTCATCGAAGGGGTCAATGATATCATCATTGGAAATACGGGGCAGCGGCGGCATGGTCATCTTGAGGAAGCTCTCAAAAAACGGTTCAATACCGAAGTTATTCAGCGCAGAACCGAAGAACACCGGGCTGAGCTTACCGTTTCTCACCTGTTCAATGTCAAACTCATAGCCCGCGCCGTCAAGCAATTCAATATCATCGGTGAGGGACTCTCTCAGCCTGTGGCCGATCAGTCCATCCAGCTCATCCGTCTCGTCCAACGTACACTCAATGGCGCGTATTTTGTTCTGGCCTTTATGGAACTCATTAAAAGTCAGAATCTCCCGCTTCTCTCTGTCATATACGCCCTTGAATTCCTGTCCGCAGCCGATAGGCCAGTTCATGGGGTAGGTGCCGATGCCAAACTCGTTTTCCAGCTCCTCCATCAGATCGTAAGGGCTTCTGGCCTCACGATCCAGCTTGTTGATGAAGGTGAAAATGGGAATATGGCGCATGGCGCATATTTTAAACAGCTTTCTGGTCTGAGGCTCGATGCCCTTTGCCGCATCGATGACCATGACGGCGCTGTCCGCCGCCATAAGAGTCCGATAGGTATCCTCAGAAAAGTCCTGGTGTCCCGGGGTATCAAGGATATTGATGCAATATCCCTCGTATTCAAACTGCATGACAGAGGAGGTGATGGAAATACCCCTCTGCTTTTCAAGCTCCATCCAGTCGGAAACTACGTGTCTGGCTGTGGCCTTTCCCTTAACAGAACCTGCCATCTGAATAGCTCCGCCGTAGAGAAGCAGTTTTTCGGTAAGCGTTGTTTTGCCCGCGTCGGGGTGCGAAATAATCGCGAAGGTTCTGCGGCGCTCGATCTCTTTTCTCATATCTGGCATAATATACTTCCTCTGAAAAATCTTAGCGATATATGTTACCACAGCACGGGGCAAAATGTAAAGCTCTAATCAGGCCTTTTCCTTCATTTTGTTCAGGATCAGGCCGATATTCTCATCGGAATACTCAATTTCTGAGGAATACAGTCTCAGAGCATCGTTACATTCCAGGCCCAAAGTTTCAAGACAGCATACAATAACCGTGCTCAGTATCGAAAAACACAGCATCTCCGCCGCCCGATCCAAACTGCCGGCAGAGGCAAAATGCCTGTATACAAAGTATTCCATCATGCGCCGGTATTTGATACCGCAAAGGGCCCGGGAAATATCGAGCCCTCCGCCCTTGTCCTTCAAAAGTTCCAGCGCCTTTGTCCAGACCGGGTCAAGCCGTTCAAGGCTCATATAGAACTCGGCCCAATACGCTATATCAAGCTCCGGCAAATTTACGCCGCATAGCCGGCAACAATCCACCATACAGGAAAACAGCGGCTTTGTTTCATCTGAGAGCAGTGAAAAAATCTCATCTCTCAACGAAAAAAGTCTTTCTTCCTCCGGTTTTGGAGGTTCTCCTTCTCCATCGTCAAGATTTACAAACCGAAGCGCTTCCCTGCCCTCCAGCAGCAGGCGTACCGCTTCCTCACAACACATCCCCAATCCGGCCTCTGTTCTGTTGGAAAACTCATTGTAAAACCGGGGATGCTCGATGCAGATATCGCAAAGGCTGTCCTCGCCCAAGGTAAGAATAAGCCTGCAAAGTCCGGTTTTTTCAAGAAAGGGACAGCGTTCCTCGCTGTCCAGAACAAAGTGAGGTGCAGGGGCGGAACTGATATTTTTTCTCAGCTCCCCGCCGACGACCCCTTCCATCCGGGAGTAATATTCAAAAGTGTCATCATCAATATCGATCTCCCAGCCTATGCAGCAGCTATGGGCGCATTGATCGGCAGCACATTGAAACTTATCGTAAAAGTTCGGTGTAACAAAAAGCATCCAGACACCACCTTTTGATAGGAGTATATCACAGTGAGAACTTCACAGCAAGCCATGCTCATCCGAAAATAACAGCCCATGGAGTTCCATGGGCTGTTGGTATATCCGTTATGCTCTGGCAACGCCGGTTTTATACGCTGCGTCGTACACTGCCTTGGCAACGGCCTCTTTCACTCTTGGGTCGAAAGCCGGAGGAAGAATATAGTCTCTGTTCAGTTCCTCATCCGACACCAGTGATGCGATCGCATCGGCAGCGGCGATCTTCATCTCCGTATTGATATCGGAGGCTCTGGCATCCAGCGCGCCGCGGAAAATACCGGGAAATGCCAGCACGTTGTTCACCTGGTTGGGGTAATCACTGCGCCCGGTGGAGACTACTGCGGCACCCGCAGCCTTGGCCTCGTCCGGCAGAATCTCCGGTATGGGATTTGCACAGGCGAAGATAATCGCGTCTTTGTTCATGGAGCGTACCATGTCCCGGGTCAGAAGTCCCGGAGCAGAGACACCGATAAACACGTCAGCGCCCTTTATGACCTCTGCAAGGCTTCCCTGTTCAGACTTTCGGTTGGTGATGGCTGCGATCTCCTGCTTTGCGCTGTTCAGGTCGGGGCGGCCTGCGTATATGGCTCCCTTTCGGTCGGTCATAACAATGTTTCCCGCACCGGTTCCCGCAAGGAGCTTTACCACAGCTGTGCCGGCAGCTCCAGCGCCGGAGGTGACGATCTTCACTTCCTCAAGCCGTTTCCCCACCAGCTTCAGGGCATTTTTCAGCGCAGCGAGGACGATGACTGCCGTGCCGTGCTGGTCATCATGGAAAATGGGGATGTCGCAGCGCTGCTTCAGCTTCTCCTCAATTTCAAAGCAGCGGGGTGCGGAGATGTCCTCCAGATTCACACCGCCGAAAGAGCCTGCAAGCAGTGCAACTGTGTTTACAATATCGTCCACATTCTTGCTTCTGACGCAGAGAGGGATGGCATCCACTCCGCCAAACTCCTTAAAGAGCAGGCATTTGCCCTCCATGACCGGCATGCCGGCCTCCGGTCCGATGTCACCAAGGCCCAGAACGGCGGTACCGTCCGTCACGACTGCAACTGTATTCCAGCGGCGGGTCAGCTCAAAGCTCTTATTGATATCCTTTTGTATTTCCAGGCAAGGCTGGGCTACACCCGGCGTATAAGTAAGGCTGAGAGCCTCGCTGCTGTCCACCTTGATGCGGGAACTGACTTCTATTTTTCCTTTCAGCTCATAATGCAGCTTAAGGGCTTCCTTTGCGTAATCCATATTATCTCTCCATCCCCTGTTCTGATTTTATTTGATCCAGATAGGCGGCAGGCCCGGTCTGATAAAGGTCGTTTCCCTGACTGTCGATCACAACGGTAAGCGGCATATCGGTAACTTGCAGTTCCCGCACAGCCTCGCAGCCCAAATCCTCCCAGCATATGACCTTCACCGAGTTAACACAGGCGCTCATGACAGCGCCAGCACCTCCCATGGCGGCAAGATAGACCGCGCCATTTCGTACAATTGCCTCTTTGACCTCTGCGTTTCTCGCGCCCTTACCGATCATCACAGGCTGGCCCAGGTCAAGCAGACGGGGAGAGAACTTATCCATCCGCCCGGCAGTGGTAGGACCTGCAGAGCCGATCACCTGCCCAGGCTGCTCTGGTGTGGGGCCCACATAGTATATGGCGCTGCCCTCAAGGGCAAAAGGCAGAGCTTCGCCCTTGTCAAGCCGCTCCATTATTCGCTGGTGGGCGGCATCTCTGGCGGTGTACACTGTACCGGACAGCAGGACCCTGTCCCCTGCACGCAGCACAGACAAGGTCTCTTTTGTAACAGGTATGTTTATTTTGTATTCCATGGCAGCCTCACAAAATCGTGCTTGCCCTGCGGGTCACATGGCAGCTGATATTGACCGCCACCGGGAGTCCTGCCACATGGGTAGGCATTGTCTCTATACTCAGTCCCAGTGCTGTGGTCTTCCCTCCAAAGCCCTGAGGACCTACACCAAGAGAGTTGATCTCCTCCAGCAATTCTTTTTCCAGCGCAGCGTAAAAGGGGTCGGGGTTGGGCTGGTCGATGGGACTCAAAAGGGCATGCTTTGCAAGATATGCCACCTTATCGAAGGTTCCGCCTATCCCCACGCCCACAACAACCGGCGGGCAGGGATTGGAGCCGGCAAGCTGAACCGTCTCTACGATAAAACGCTTCACTCCCTCAACGCCATCAGCCGGCTTGAGCATGGCAAGACGGCTCATATTCTCGCTGCCAAAGCCTTTGGGCGCAACCGTCAGCTTCAGCTGATCGCCGGGCACAAGGCGTACCGTTATGGCAGCGGGGGTATTGTCATCGGTGTTCTCCCGGCGGAGCGGGTCCTTGACTACACTCTTTCTCAGATACCCATCGGTATAGCCCCGGCTGACACCGGCGTTTACCGCCGCTTCAAAGTCCCCTTCGATGTGTACTTCCTGCCCGATCTCTGCAAAAACGCAGGCGAGACCGGTGTCCTGACATACCGGGAGGCACTTTTCTCTGGCCAGGTCAATATTGCGGCAGAGTATCCCAAGAGTGTCCGCCGCCACAGGCCAGGGTTCCTCCTTTGCGGCATCTTTCATGGTTTTTTCGATATCGGGGGGCAGTTCCCTGTTTGCACGGATGCACAGTTCTGCCACCGTTTCAGATATCCGGGCAGCTGGTATGGTCCTCATAGCATCATCCCTTCGCTTTTTGGGCTTTCTTTCTCAAAAATTGTGGTTTTGTCTCCGATATAATCACCGCTGCAAATATCAACGTGAAGCCCAGAAACAGTTTCACAGTTATTGGCTCGTGGTAGAAAAGCACCGACAAAACCGTTCCGAAAACAGACTCAAACGTCATAATGACCGCGGAAGTTGAGGATGGCGTATACTGCATACCCCAAGCCTGTAAAAAGAAGCACAGCGCAGTACACATCACGCTCATATACAATATATTAAGCCATGCCGAACCGGGAACATTGACCGGCGGTGCTTCAAACAGCAGCGCCCCAACCCAGCACATCAGCGCTGCCGCTCCAAACTGGACAACGGTGATGGATAGTGCGTCACTGTCTGCCACATACTGCTCCATGATGATAATCTGCAATCCATAGAAGATACCGCATATCAAGGTCAGCATATCGCCGATGTTTACGCCCGTTCCCGTTCCGCTGAGAGAGACAAAGCCGATGCCGGTAATGCAAAGAAAGGCCGCAATAATATTGGATGCATCCGGCCTTCTCTTATAAAAGCCCCATGCCATAAAGGGAACCAGCACACAGTAGGTGGCGGTGAGGAAAGCATTCTTGCCCGGTGTGGTATACACAAGGCCGTAAGTCTGCACGATGTATGCCAGAGCAAGGCACACGCCCAGCATTAAACCGCCTTTAAGGCAGCACCTGTCTATCTTCCTTAGTTTCTTTACTGCGAACAATCCCAGCAGAAACGCCGAGATTGTAAAACGGATCGCCAGCACCCACATGGCACCGATACTGTCAAGGGTTGTCTTGAGGATAACAAAAGACGTACCCCAAATAAACGCTGTTCCAAACAGCGCAAGTCTGCCTAAAAGTCCTTTGCTCATTACTTTATTCCCTGCTCATGTGCTGCGCCGCTGCGCGAAGCATGAGCTTTTTCATGCCTGTCTTATCAAAGTTTATTTCTATCAGAAAATCGCCGCCCATGGGGATCATATTCAGGATACTGCCCGGGCCGAAGGCCTTATGATTTACCCGGTCACCTACTTGGAAGGCTGGCGTCTGTGCAGGCGCTTTCACTGCCTGCGGGGCAGAAAAGCCCCGATATTGTTTTTCCGGCGCTTTGTATGCAAAGCCGAGCTCCGATCTTCTGTCGTGGTATCCATAGCCTTTGGGGATATTTTTCTTTTCAATGTGTTCCTCAGGTATCTCATCCACAAAGCGTGAGACACGGTTTGCCGTGGTGCGCCCAAACAGCATACGCTGTTTTGCGCAGACCAGATAGAGCTTATACATTGCCCGGGTAATGGCCACATAGCAGAGTCGACGCTCTTCCTCCATCTCCCCCGGCTCGCCTATGGCCCGCATGCTCGGGAAAATGGTCTCCTCAACACCCACAATGAACACTGTAGGAAACTCAAGACCCTTCGCGCTGTGCATGGTCATCATCACAACGCAGTCGGCATCTTTATCATAATTATCCAGGTCTGTATACAGTGCCACATCCGCAAGAAAGCCCTCCAGACTGCTGTCGCCGGATTCCTTCATGTATGTAAGAATGCTGGTCTTGAGCTCTTTGACATTCTCAGCTCTGGCACTGTCCTCCAGCGTGTTCTTCTCCTCCAAGGCATGGAGATACCCGGTCTTTTCCAGCAGCTCATCCAGCAGCTCGTCGGGTGTAAGCATTTCGGACTGGGCATGAAGTTCATTGATCATGGAGGCAAACTGCCGCATCTTAATGGCCGGACGCTGAAGCTCCGGATAAAAATCTGCGTGACTCACCACCTCAAAGAGGCTGAGCTGCTCCTCGGCTGCAATCTGCTGGGCAAGTTCTATACTTCTTACGCCGATGCCTCTTGGCGGGTTATTTATGATCCTTGCAAGTCTCAGATCATCGGAAGGAGAAGCAATCACATTCAGATAGGCCAATACATCCTTGACCTCAGCTCTGTCGAAGAATCTGGTTCCGCCGATAATGCGGTAGGGTATGCCGTTTCGCTTGAAAGCATATTCCAGCTGGTTTGACTGGGCGTTCATCCTGTACAGCACCGCGTGGTCCCTCCAGTTTGCGCCCATGCCGTATTCACCCATGATTTGAGAGGCCACATACTGTGCCTCGTCGTTTTCATTGTCGGCAACATAGAGCTTCAGCTGCTCGCCACAGTCTTTGTCGGTCCAGAGTTCCTTGCCCTTGCGGCCCTGATTGTTGCGGATGACCGCGTTGGCCGCGTCCAGGATATGCCCGGTGCTGCGGTAGTTCTGCTCAAGGCGAATGGTGCGGCAGTTTTTATACTCGCCCTCAAAGGAGAGAATGTTTTCAATGGTGGCGCCACGGAATTTATAGATGCTCTGATCGTCATCGCCTACAACACATATATTTCCCCAGCCCCCCGCCAGGGTGTAGGCCAGCAGATACTGCAGGTGGTTCGTATCCTGGTACTCGTCTATGAGAACATATTTGAACCTGCGCTGCCAATAGCCGCACACATCGTCGTGCTCCTGCAGGAGCTTTACGGTAAAGGAGATCAGATCGTCAAAGTCCATTGCACCGGCGGCAAACATGCGGCGCTGGTATTCGCTGTAAATCTCTCCGATTTTTATGCGGCGCTGGTCTCCGCTGACTCTGGCCTGACGCAAATATTCCGTGGAGGAAATCTGTGCGTCCTTGGCCCGGCTGATATCCGCCAGTACTGCCTTGGGCGCAAAGGTCTTGTCATCCAGATCCATGTCCTTGATGATTCGCTTTGCGAGACTCTGGCTGTCAGATGTGTCGTAAATGGTGAAGTTTGAGGGAAAGCCCAGTTTCTCCGCATCCCGGCGCAATATACGCACGCAGGCAGAGTGGAAGGTGCAGGCCCAGATGTCGTTGGCGTCCTGCCCCAGCATACGCTCCAGACGTTCCTTCAGTTCCCCGGCGGCCTTATTGGTAAAGGTGATAGCCAGGATACGCCAGGGCTCCACCCGGTCAAGGGCGGCAAGGGGCTGTGCCTCTTCCCCGCCAAGACGCAGAATTTCCAGTTGAGCTTCATCCGCATCAGCGGGAAGCTCGTCGCAGTCTCCCGCTCTGCCGTATTTCAAAAGGTTTGCTATTCGGTTGATCAGCACCGTGGTCTTGCCGCTTCCCGCCCCCGCAAGGATCAGCAGCGGCCCTTCCGTGGCCATGACAGCTTCCATCTGCATGTTATTCAGTTGAGCAAAATCAGCGCGGATTACATTGCGCCGCGCTTCCAGATAATTTTTTTTAAATTCAGTCATCATGTGCATGATTTTAGCACAAAGCCCTTTGATTAACAAGGCGGAAATTAAATTGAAAATATGCCTGTACTGTGATAGTATTTTGTGCAAAAGGAGTGATTTTCTATATTACATTCTCAAAATACCATACCCAACTGCACCAAATAACGTGAGTGGGGAGGAATATCGGAATAACCCTCCAAAATGCGTTTTACCGTGAAACGCATTTTGTCTTGGCAGCATATAACCACACCGCATTTTCTATTCCTGCAGAAAAGGCGGTGTGGTTAAAGCTATTTGTCTTATGTTAAATATTCAGGAGCAGGTCCAACAATGATCCAGTCCGTCAGCCATTTGCCGTATGTAATTGACCATAGGCGCTTCTCCCAGTTTCCATTATTAATGCGAAAATACCACTCCGTCTGTTCAGCACATGGCATGACCTCTTCGTCTGCGGATATAGGTACACTGCCTGCTGCGGCCTCCTCCGCATAAACGACCGGAGAAAAGAATGTGCATAAAAGGAATACGCTGATGAAAGCTAGGAAACGTCTCAATTGTTCATTTCCTCCTTTATTTCAAGTTTGTTAAATGGAGCACTGGTTAAATCACTTTCCGGTATCTCTGCTACGAAAACGCCATTATAATAAAGACTGTATTGCTTGTCCTTATATAAAATATAAGAATTGTCGCTGGTGAATACAATATAGCCCTGCACATCGTTTTCGGGTGGCGCATAAACCGGCTGGATAATCACCAGATACGACAGAAGAAACAACGCTATAAATAAGCTGCCCAGCAGGATGCGCGTGTGTTTTGGCTTGCGGTCGTTTCGATGCATCATCACTTCAAATCTTTGCTGTATACGGGGAGAATTCTCAGCAAAAGCAAAAGTGCAGTTGTTATTGGGTTCCCTTGTAGGACAAGTTTGCTTTATCACAGATAGCATTGCCTGCATATACTCCAGTACGCTTTGCTCATCAAGACCATAGATGACTTTCGCATCGCACTGCAGTTCAAGCAGTGCGTCTATTTCATCTATTGAAATATGCGCAATTGGGTTCCACCAGAACAGGGCTTCTATTGCCAGAAAAAGAAGCTTCTTCAATCCGTCGTGAGATAAAATATGCTGTACCTCATGCCGGAGAACAAGTCGCAGCTCATTATCCGAAAGCGTAAGGCAGGGAAGATAGATGACTGGGCGAAAAATACCCGCTGTATAGGGCTGATGGATATTCGGAGAAATCCTTACGATATATTGGCTTCCAAAGCCGGCAGCGATCCGTTGAATCCGTTCATCTTCAATATAAACATATTTTGCTCTTGTCCGACAAGATTGTAAGTATAATGCAGTATCACGGGCAATAAAAAGCACAGTACCGCAGCCCCAGATGGCGAGGAGAACAGTCCCAAAGCTGATACCGCTCCCGATTACATCAAAAGCGATGGCCTCCTGTATTGCCGGGATAATGTGCCGCGATTCGATAATATGTGCTGCTTTGAAATCAACAGGTGTAAGTAGACGGATCAGGCCGAGAAATGTCAGAAAGATAAGCGTCGAAGTTGTATATTTGGCAAGAAAGCGGGTTTTACGGCGCAGCAGAAACACCAGAACCAGAGAAATGTTGAAAAAGAGTACAGAACTGCAAAAGGAATAAACGCTTATCATGGCGGTTTACTTCAACTCCTGCCGACGCTTTTCCAGCATGGCCTCCAGCGTATCAATCAGTTCCGGACTTACCTCCTTGCTGTTGATAAGCGCAGAGAAAAGAAGGGGCAAAACTTCTTTGCTGCTGTCGGCGAACACAGTTTCGGCATAATATTCCTGACAGGAGATGTTGGCCGCATACAGGCGCCCGAAGGTCTTTCCGCTTCTGACATAGCCTGCTTCTTTGATGGCATTTTTTTTGAGCAGACCGTTGAGCAAAATATGTATAGAACTGTCCTTCCAAGTCTTACCGACAGACAGCGTCAGTATTTCACTGCGGGACAGAGGCCTGTTTGCCTGCCATAGTACATTCATTACCTCGAGTTCACTTTTGGTGAGTTCCATAATGGCCTCCAAATAGAATAATAAAGGAATAAAACTATAATTTAGTCTTAGTTTACATTATCAGACAATAAAAATCAACTATTTTTACAAAAAATCTGGGGGATTTTTATTGACAACGAATTTGAAATAGGATAATATACAGATATGAAGAATGATAAGAATATAAAACTATTATAAACAAAAAACTCGTGCTGCTGAAAACACAAGTTTGCTTTTATTCAGGCAAGGCGCCTGCTTGAATATTTGCGATAAAAAACAAAAAGAAAGGAAATGATTCTTGTGAAAAAACGAATCGTAGCATTATTCCTTGTAGTTGCCCTGGTAGTGTGTGCGTTCCCCATATCCGCTTTTGCTGATGTAACTGAGAACTCCGTAGGTATGTATGGAACTAGAAATAAGCCGACAGGTGGAAGTAATACTGATTCAAATTGGTATTATAGCTATTATACCAATACTGCTTACTGGGTTGGCTGGCACTATAAAACGGCAGGAAAGCCTGTGTATATGGTTCAGGCATACTTGTTTGCTGATGGAGAGTTCAGCTCTCTTTCGGATATAGATGGGTATTTTGGGAATAACACCGAAACACAGATTCGTGCATATCAGTATAAGTATAGAAACGATGGCTTAAGCGAAGACGGCGTTGTAGGTGGAGATACCTGGAAGCACATGGCATATACAAAATATGGAACCACAATTGCTTATCTGCTGCCCTACGCGCCTACTGCCAGTTAATACTGATATCTGATAGAAAGGTCGATAAAGATTTTTGAGCAGAATTCGCGCTAGGCAAGGCGAAGACCGCAGAGCATAATGGATATATATAGTCATAGTATAAAACAGCATGATACTTGCAGCAAGCAGAGAGGCGCTCTGCTTGCTGCTAAAAATATACGGGGGTGATTATCCATGAAACATAGCAATCGATGCATTGCAATACTATTGGTATGCTGTCTTGCGGCTGCCTTAACAGCATGTGCAAGATCTGATATAGATGATAAGAATATCGAACAAAAGGAATATAAATACACAAAAACTTCTTTTCCTGTTCCCAATGAAAATTACATAATATCAAACGTTTGTACAAGCAACTCCTTGATTTACCTGTTTGGCTACGAAGTGACAGAGGAACCAAATAATTATTATATTTATGTAACAGATACCAACGGTAAGTTGATCAGACAAATTCGCTGTGCCTGGGAGGATAATTATTATCACAATATTATGGCTTCCACTGTGGATCAGGACGGAACGATATGGCTTCTGGAATATCTATGGGAATATCAATACGATGACGCCGGGAAAAAGATCCAGGAAAATTTCTTGCAATGGACAGTAGAAAAAATAGACGAGTCTGGTTTTTCAGGGCCGGTATTCAGTTCCACTGATCGTTTTGAACCCCTGGACATCCTTGCCGATGATGAGAAAATATATTTATTCGATTCTTCAACCTGTGCCGTTTTTTCTTATGAGGGAGCAAACTTAGGATACAACAGCAATCTGGTTGGAATTTTTTCGCCATGTTTTTCCGCAGACGGAAAATTGTATGTGTGTTGCCAAAATGCTGAAGGAGAGGTATTGAGTACAGTGAATCCTTCGGACTGCTCAGTTGAAACAAGCATTAAATTAGATATAGATATTTTTGATATCATAAAAGGGCTTACCTATGATCTATATTTGAACGATGGAGTTTCCCTGTATGGCTTTGACGCAGGAACGAGTCAGTTGACGGAAATACTAAATTGGGTGTCAGCAGGCGTGACAGGAGATTACAAAGGCATAATCCCTGTGGATGATGGCCGTTTCCTCTATTATACTTCCCGCGAAATG
Organism: uncultured Oscillospiraceae bacterium; assembly: GCA_964515275.1. GTDB lineage: Bacteria > Bacillota > Clostridia > Oscillospirales > Oscillospiraceae > Limivicinus. The sequence continues at coordinate 6,463 of CAZESU010000016.1, read as the reverse complement.
TATTATATTCAGCCGACTTTAATTGATAACAATGAACTTACAATTCTCATGCTTGGCACGATGGACAGTACTTTCCTGAAAGATTATGTTATCAGTTTTAACGCATCGAACCTTCATTATGAAGTTCAGATTACAGACTATTCCCAATATAATACTGCTGAAAATCCAGATGGCGGTCTTACGAAACTTACTCTTGATATCGTTTCCGGGAATGCTCCGGACATCATAGATTTAAGTATTTTGCCCCGTGATCAATTTGAAAAAGCTGGCCTTCTTGAAGACTTATATCCATTGATAAACGCAGACAATAGCCTGTCAGAAACAGCGTTTGTATCACCTGTAATGAAAGCAATGGAAACAAATGGACAGCTTTTTACGCTTGTCCCATGTTATACAATCATGCTGCTGGAGGGGTATAAGGAAAAGATAGATCCGTATAAAGAGATTGACTTTTCAGATTTGCTCATATTAAAAAGCAGTATGGGCGAAGGTCAGAATCCTTTTGGTTTAACGATGTCTAAAAAAGATTTTATAGAAACAATGATATCAGTAAGCAATTCAAAATTTGTTGATTGGGAGACAAAAAAATGTAACTTTGATGATGATTTTGCGGCCCTTCTTGCGTTTGCCAGGGATTTACCCGAAACGGCTGACTTGAGATATGACTTGCAGATGATCAATGCAAGGGAGCAGCTTTTATCCTTACAGCATGTAGGTTCCTATGTAGATTTGCTCGCTTTCAATTATTACTTTGACGATGATCTGGGCCTGTATGGAATCCCTTCCGCTAAGAATTCAGGCACCATAGTGTGCCCCTATATTACCCTTGCAATATCTTCCGGCAGTACAAATAAAACAGGCGCATGGGAATTTTTGCGTATGTTTTTATCGGATGAGTCTCAAAAAGATTTTTCTGACAGGATGCTCCCCATTACAGAATATGGAATGAATTACTGCAAAGATTTTATAAAGCAATGGCAATCACAGGGTGGATTACTGTATCTAAGTGATATAAATGGAAATGAAGTGGGCGTAAAATCAGGTGATAAAGAGTGTGAAGAATTATTTGAGGATATGATCCAGTCGGTAACAGGCGTTTATAATTACAATCAGGCCTTGTTTGATATTGTTTGGAACGAAGCACAAGCGTACTTCTGTGGAGATAAGTCAGCAGAAGAAGTAACAGAAATCATTCAATCGAAAGTAAGCATATATGTTGCAGAACAAGGCTGATATTGCATGGTAATACCACCCTCGGATAATCACTTATCCGAGGGTAATTCATCATATATAACACGCAAAAAGCCTAAGAGCAAATAAAAAGTTAGTGAGTACTCATTATAATGGGGGTGTTTAAGAGGTACAAAAGTAAAACCTTGCAGTAAAGCTCAGCTTTCCTTAAACAAATCATAAACTTCCGCCATCTGTTATCTTAATTTTTGCCTGTGTATAATCATGGCTGTAAACACCCCTGACAAAGGAGGAACAGTCATGCGAACCATTGAACTGATCAATTTCATCATCATCTGTCTGTTTTTTGTCTGTTATTCTTATCAGTTTTTCTATATACCCATTTCTCTTTTCAAAAAGCCGAAAGCTCACCGGGAAACAAAAATGCATCATTTCGCCGTGCTGATTGCAGCGAGAAATGAACACTCCGTTATCGGTGAGCTGATTGACAGTATCAATGCGCAGGATTACCCTGCGCATCTGATAAAGACTTTTGTTATTGCCGACAACTGCACCGACGACACCGCCCTGATTGCTGAGGCACATGGCGCAGTGGTGTATACCCGCCGCGATCGGGTACATGTGGGCAAGGGCTACGCCCTGAACTGTTTGCTGGGGAAAATTGCCCGGGACTATCCCGAAGGCTGCTTTGACGGATTTATTGTACTGGATGCAGACAATATAATCTCCCCGAACTATGTTTCCGAGATGAATAAAACCTTTTCGGACGGCTACGGCATTATCACCAGCTACCGCAACTCCAAAAATTACGGCGACAACTGGATTTCCGCCGGCTACGCTCTGTGGTTTCTCCGGGAGGCAAAGTATCTGAACAACGCCCGCATGCTCCTTGGCAGCAGCTGCGCCGTTTCGGGTACAGGCTTTCTCTTTTCAAAAGAAATACTGGAGCGCTGCGGCGGTTGGAATTTCTTTCTGCTTACGGAGGATATCGAATTCAGCATAGACAATGTAGTTTGGGGAGAGAAGATCGGCTACTGCGGCACAGCAGTCCTCTATGACGAGCAGCCCACCGGCTTTCGCCAGTCCTGGCGGCAGCGCATTCGCTGGTCCAGAGGTTACCTGCAGGTCTTTGGCCGCTATGGCGGCAGGTTAATGCACGGTATCTTCCACGGCAGCTTTTCCTGCTACGATATGGCCATGAACATTATGCCCGCTGCGGTGCTGACAGGCCTGAGCGTGGTGGTAAATCTGTCCGCCGCCGTTATAAACTTCTACATAGGCGGAGACCTTAAAGTCCTTGGTCTGTCGGTACTCCAGACAATCCTCAATCTTTACCTGACGCTGTTCATCATCGGCGGCATCACAACCGTTACCGAGTGGCGGCAGATACACTGTTCTGCCTGTAAAAAGGTCATTTACGCCTTTACTTTCCCGGTTTTCATGTTCACCTATGTGCCCATCACCATCGCTTCCCTGTTTACCGACGTACAGTGGCAACCCATCCGGCATGAGCGGTGCATGAATCTGCAGGAGATTACGGAGGTTTGCAGAACAAAAGTCAGTTGAGCAGTTCTCTGAGCTGGTCTACCGCCCTTCGCTCAAGGCGGGATATCTGCACCTGAGAAACATGCATCACCTTGGCACAGTTTTGCTGAGTCATGCCATGGTAATAACGCAGAGCCAAGACCTGCTGCTCCCGCTCCGGCAGATTTTCCATTGCCGCCCGGAGTGCTACATGCTCCACCATTTTTTCCTCGGCAAAGTAGTCACCGAGAACCAGCTCCAGTGTAAAGCCGTCCTCGCCGCTCTCCCGCTGGAGACTTTCGGCGGGGCCTGTGGCAGTCTCTGCAAAGGCAATATCTTCGGGGCTGAGTCCCGTCTCCCGGGATAGCTCGGAAATGGTTGGCTCCCGGCCTATCCTCTGCTCCAGTTCCATACGGGCAGCGCGTATCTGCGCTGCCTGTTCTTTTATGCCGCGGCTGACTTTTATCGCCCCGTCATCCCGCAGGAAACGACGAATTTCTCCGGAAATTTTCGGCACCGCATAGGTGGAAAATTTGGTGCCAAAGCTCTCATCGAAACCCTCGATGGCCTTCAGGAAGCCTACGCAGCCCAGCTGGTACAGATCCTCCGGGTCAACGCCCCGTCCGAAGAAGCGGCGGGCAACACTCCAGATCAGGCCGGAATTTTCCTCTACCAGCCTGCCTGCTGTCTCCCTGTCTCCGCTCTGAGCAAGGCGGATATCTGCATAAATATCCTCGCTCATCGTTTCCCTATCCGTGGACAAATGGCCCGCAGCATGGTGACGGTGGTGCCCTTTCCCGGCGTGGAGCGCACCTTCAGTTTGTCGGTAAAACTTCCCATGATGGTAAAGCCCATACCGCTCCTGTCCTCTCCGCCGGTACTGAAAAGCGGAGTCATGGCCTGTTCCAGATTTTCTATTCCTTTTCCCCAGTCCCGTATGGAGATCTCCAGTACGTTTCCTTCCAGAATACGAAGGCGCATGGAGATCCGGCCTATACTATCAGGATAGGCATGTACAATGGCATTTGTCACCGCCTCGGATACGGCGGTCTTGATATCGCCCAGTTCCTCCATAGTGGGGTCAAGCTGCGTGGCAAAGGCCGCTGCCGCTGTACGGGCAAAGGCCTCGTTGCTGCTTTTACTGGGAAACTCCAGCTTTATGTAATTAAGACTGTTCATTTTCTATCCTCCTCATCTGCCTGTGGCAACCGGAACCAGCCGGTCTATGCCTGAGGCGTCAATCACTCTTTGGGCCTGCTTTGCAGGGTTTTCGATCCAGACTCTGCCGCCAAGAGATTTCATACGGCGGCTTGTCCTTATAATAACCGCAATGCCGGAGGAGTCCATAAAGGTCAGTCCCGACAGGTCCAGAATGCAGTCTCTGGGCAGATATTCATCCAGCAGCTCGTCTATGGTGTTTATGGTGCATTTGGCCTCGTGGTGGTCGAGCTCGCCGCTGAGAAAGATCGTCAGTCTGCCGGTGGAAAAAGCAGTGCTTATATTCATAGTATGTTCTCCTGTCTCCAAAACAAAAAAATGGCATCGCACAACATGTATGCGATACCATTTTATTTCTTTTTTCACGAATATTCTGTCGAAGAAAGTCCGCCGTTCAGATTTTACCGCACCAGCAGATATTTCCCTCGGAAAATTCCATACCCAGTTTCTCCTGAAGCTGCCGGGACGCGGTGTTGCCCACAAATATTTGACCGTATGGCACATGGCCAAGGGCAATTTCTTGGTTTACATAATTTCTTTCCAATGCTTCGGCGATCCCCTGTCGTCTGAACTTTGGAAACACAAAGAGCATCCCGACAGAGCCTTCGCTGTGCCGCCCGATAAATCCTGCAAGCTCGCCCTGCAGAAATGCGCCGAAGATAACACCCTGCTCCAGAAGCTCTGCGATCTCCTGTTCACTGTCAAGATCATAATTTTCGAATATGACACTGGAAAAGCTCGTGTCCAGCCTGCGAATATCGGCAAGTGTCTCCTCAAGTGGCACAGTCTTTGTATAGGCTCCCTGCCAGCACTCCCCGTCCACATAGTAACCCAAGGCGGCTAAGCCCTCCTTCATGTCCATCTGGTGGAGCACCATCCAGGCGTTCATATGGCTTTGGATCAGGGAAAAACCCAGCGCTCTGTCGTCGCAGGACAGCATGTCGGTTCCGCTTTGGGTCCGGACAAAAACACACTTGTCAGAGGCATACAGAATATCGCAGATATCCCGCCGGATGCACTCGATCATGTCCACATTCAGAAGATAGTCTTTGTACAGATAGTTCAATGCCGTTTCTCTCATAGCTTCTCCAAATCAAACTGCCCTCTCAGGGAGGGCGGATATTGTTTCTTTATTTGCCCAGATTTTCAAGACTTGCTTTCAGGTTCTCTATGAGAGCCTCAAGCTTAGCCTTCTTTTCACGCTCCACATTGACCACCTGCTCGGGCGCACGGGTAACAAAGTTCTGATTTGCGAGCTTTGTATTCTGTCCGGCAAGCTGTTTTTCGGCGTTTGCAAGCTCTTTCTCAATGCGGGCCTTCTCCTTTCCCAGGTCAACCAACTCTGCCATAGGCATGAACATACGGGCATTATCGGTGATAACGGAGACCATACTCTCGCTGCCTGCGGGAGGTGCGTCCACAACGCTGACCTCGCTTGCATAGGCGAGCTTGCAGATATAGCTGTTGCCGGCCTCAAAAGCGGCTTTCTTATCGGTTGCAATGATAAGATGGGCCTTTCTGGAGGGGGGTACGTTCATCTCGCTGCGCCGGGCACGGACAGCCTTGATGGCAGCCATGACCATTTCAAAATTCTGCTCGTCTGCCGGGAAGCTGAGTTCGCTCTTATATTCGGGATAAGCCTCGATCATCAGAGCCTCGCCCTCGTGGGGCAGAGCCTGCCAGATTTCCTCAGTAATGAAGGGCATGAAAGGGTGCAGCAGCTTCAGAATCTCGGTGAGCACATACAGCAGCACCTTCTGAGCGGAGAGCTTCAGTTCCTCATTGTCGCCGTTGAGACGGGGTTTTGTGAGCTCAATATACCAGTCACAGAAGCTGTCCCAAATGAAATCGTAAATCTTGCCTGCGGCAACGCCCAGCTCGAAGCTGTCCATATTTTCGCAGACCTCTTTGGTGACGTCGTTGAGCTTGGAGAGAATCCACTTGTCCTCGATCTCCAGTTTCTCGGGCAGTTCGTTCTTGTCGATGGTCAGATTCATCATCACGAAGCGGGAAGCGTTCCAGATTTTGTTGCAGAAGTTGCGCATAGCCTCACACTTCTCCACATAGAAGCGCATGTCGTTTCCGGGAGAGTTGCCGGTAATCAGATTGAAGCGCAGAGCATCGGCACCATAGGTCTCCACCATCTCCAAGGGGTCAATGCCGTTACCCAAAGACTTGGACATCTTACGGCCCTGACTGTCGCGGACAAGCCCGTGGATAAAGACCGTTTTAAAGGGCTCCTTGTCCATCTGCTCCATGCCGGAGAAGATCATACGGGCAACCCAGAAGAAGATGATGTCGTAGCCGGTGACCATGACCGTGGTGGGATACCAGTAGTCAAGTTCCGGTGTCCTTTCAGGCCAGCCCATTGTGGAAAAGGGCCAGAGCGCGGAGGAAAACCAGGTGTCCAGCACATCCTCGTCCCGGGTGATATTCTTGCTGTGGCAGCACTCGCACTCCGTAGCGTCCTCCCGGGATACGGTAATGTGTCCGCAGTCAGCGCAGGACCATGCGGGGATCTGATGACCCC
>CAZESU010000015.1:0-29027 GCA_964515275.1 uncultured Oscillospiraceae bacterium | reverse complement strand
GCAATAGATTTCTACCAGACCTCATAAAAATTTGCGCATAACTCTTGACACTACCGACCCGCGCCTCTCTGCGCACATCCTCCACAGCGGTAGCTTCCACACGGAGCCATTTCCCGTCATGCATGGCGCATATCTCCAGCTTGGGGTTTGCGTGGAGCTGCTGCGACACGGCTTTGGATTTACCGGTCTGAATGTACATTTTGCCGTCGAAAGCGTTTATCGTGCCGAAGGGACGTACGCGGGGCTGTCCATTCTCACATGTAGCAAGAAAATATGTTCCTGCGGCTTTCAAAAAATCAATGATTTCCTGCATGGCAATGTTCCTTTCCGTAATAAAGTATTATATATTATACTACCCTTTGTGGAGTATTCCTTGACTTTTTTGTAAACTTGCTGTACATTGAAAAACATCACATATTTTCGGGAGGGCACAATGGGTTTTATTGAACTGTTTCTAATTGCCGTGGGACTCAGCATGGATGCCTTCGCCGTGTCGGTGTGTAAGGGTCTCAGCGTGAAAAAGGTGGGCGTGAAGCATGCAGCGCTGGCGGGATTGTATTTCGGCGGGTTCCAGTTTCTCATGCCGGTTACAGGCTACCTTTTGGGCTTCCAATTTGAGAATATCATACAGAATGTGGATCATTGGGTGGCTTTCGTGCTGCTGGCTTTTATCGGAGCGAATATGATAAAGGAGTCCTTTGGCAAGGCGGAGGAGCTGAACGATGATTTCGGCGTAAAAACAATGCTGCTCCTGGCTGTTGCCACCAGCATTGATGCGCTGGCAGTGGGCATATCCTTCGCTTTTCTGAAGGTGAGCATTCTTCCGGCGTCAGGGCTTATCGGTGTGACCACCTTTATTCTTTCCTTTGCCGGTATTTATATTGGCAACGTATTCGGAACACGCTATAAATCCAGGGCAGAGCTTGCGGGCGGCGTCATTTTGATTCTGATCGGGTTGAAGATTTTGCTTGAACATCTGGGAATGATTTCATTTTAAGTAGCGGGCGCGATGAGAAATCACCGCGCCCAAATTCTTAATTTTTCTAAAAACCGCCCATTTTTTACATAATTTCCCAAAAAGTATACAAAAATGATACAAATCTGGTGTATACTTAAAGTATAAGGGAGGTATGTGCCTTGATTCATGTGCTGATCGTAGAAGATGAAAAGCCGATTTCGGACCTGATAAAACTGAGCCTTACAAAAGCCGGTTACAGCTGCACCTGTGCATATGATGGAGCCACAGCGGCAAACATCCTTGAGGAGGAACTCTTTGACCTGGTGCTGCTGGATGTAATGCTACCGGAGGTCAGCGGCTTTGAACTGATGGAGTACATACAGCCCACCGGAACCCCCGTGATTTTTATTACCGCCAAAAACTCGCTTGATGACAGGGTAAAGGGCCTGCGTATGGGCGCAGAGGATTATATCGTAAAGCCATTTGAGGTGATGGAGCTTCTGGCCAGAGTGGAGGTAGTACTCCGCCGTTACCAGAAGACAGAGGAAATATTGACTGTGGGAGATCTGACCATCGACCTGCGCTCTCTTCAGGTGCAGCGGGGCAGCGAGACGATATTCCTTACCAAAAAGGAGTGGGATCTGATGCTGCTCTTCGCGCAGAATCCCGGCGCCGCGCTTTACAGAGAGACTATTTATGAGCGTGTCTGGGGCGGGGAATATCCTGTTGGAAGCAGGGTGGTGGATCTGCATATCCAGCGTCTGCGCAAAAAGATCGGCTGGGAGGATAAGCTTCAGACCGTGAACCGCGTGGGGTATAGGCTGGAGCTATAAAATACAAAACATTGCGGGTGTTGTGAAGGGTGAGATTCAGACTCAGGATCACAATATGCATGATCTGGTTGCTGGCGTTTGCCTTTGGGATAGGCGGCAGCCTGATTGTCGCGCTTGGATTTTCCGGCGCGTTTGAAAGAGAGACGGAATCGGCCCTCCGCTCCTACCGCATGATACTCAATACTCTGAAAATTGTGGATGAGGTGGGCTCCGGCGCGGAGAATGCAAAGCTCACCGAGGTGCTCGACCAGATGAGCGGGCAGAATTCCGGCGGTTGGTCAGCACTGAAGTTGTCCTCTGCCGAGAAAACGCTGTATGAGGACAATGTCTACAATATCTCGCTGGATATCCAGCCGCAAACAGCGGATGGGCAGGGGCTGATCAGCATCGTGCGGGACGGCACGGGCAGAAGGTATGTGCGTATCAGCGCGGCGATCTCCGTCACTTATGAGACATTGTATCTGGATATATGCTATGATATCAGCGGCATCTATACCGACAGCCTCGATCAGGTACATATTTATCAGCGGGTCTTTGCAATCATCGCTGTTGTAGGCGGATTGCTGTGTTGGGTTCTGGCATACTGGCTTACCCAGCCGCTCAGCGCCCTTTCTGCGGCCTCCAAGCGCTTTGCTTCCGGCGACCTCTCCTACCGGGCAAAGGTTCAGTATAACGACGAAATCGGCATGCTGACCCAGGATTTCAACACCATGGCGGAAAAACTGGAGGACAACATAAATGCCATTCAGGATGCTGCCGACAGGCAAAACACCTTTATGGGCAACTTCGCTCACGAGATGAAAAATCCCATGACTTCCATCATCGGTTACGCGGAGCTTATCCGCTCCCAGACCTTGTCGGAAAGCGAGCAGATGGACGCGGCAAACTATATCTTCTCCGAGGGCAAGCGCATTGAAAGCCTGTCCTTCAAACTGCTGGATCTGTTGGTACTGCAGAAGGAAGAGGTGGAGCTGGTTTCTGTAAGACCTGCCCAGCTTATAGGCGGAATGGTGGAGCACCTGAAGCGTGTTTACGCGGAAAAAGGGATTGTACTCCAGTACCGCGGTGAGGACGGATCCTGCTTTCTGGAACCGGATCTTGTGAAATCTCTGCTGGTCAACATTCTGGATAACTCCCGCAAGGCCATGGATAAAGGCGGCAATATCTATATCATGTCTGAAATGACGGACGAGGGCTGCCGTATCCGCGTACTTGACACCGGACGGGGTATACCCCAGGAGGAAATCAGCCATATAACCGAGGCCTTTTACCGGGTGGACAAGTCCCGTTCGAGGGCCCAGGGCGGTGTGGGCCTGGGCCTGTCTCTGTGCAGTGAGATCGTCCATCTGCATCATGGTACCATGGAATTTGCAAGCCGCGTGGGCAACGGCACCTGCGTCACCATTGAGCTGAAGGGAGGCAGAACATGAAAAAAGCCGACCCGAAGAAGAAAAAAAGCACAGGTGTCTTGTATATAGTAAAGAGGCTGCTGATTATAGCCACGGCACTGGCTCTGGGTCTGTTTATGCCCACTGTCGTCACGGGCATACAGAACCGCCGTGCGGACAGCACAAGGGAATATGTGGATCTGGGCAGCTCCGTACTCAGCCTGACCAGCGACAGCGCCAAGCTGGAAAAACTGGGTCTTGTGAGAACAATATCATATATGCCGACCATCAGCAACGGAAAGTATATGACCGCCGAGGATGCCATAGATATGATGTACGAGATATCCCGTCTCATAGAGAACACGGGGCTTCCGTATACGCAATTTGGAAGAGAAAATATAGAAAGTGCAGAGCCTCAGCTCCTTATTTCGGACGAAACCGACGTCACCATTGCGATATTATGGATTGTGAATGCTTCAATACAAAATGAGGATGGCTGGTACCAGCTGAATTACGCCGTTGACGATGCCACGGGATTGATCGTGGCAGCAGAATATTATCAGACTGAAACGGAAGAATATTATCAGATAGGAGCGGCAGAGGAAACATTTACGGATAAAAATCCGTCAATAGAAACAGACTATTCCGATGCCGTGCGCCGTATTGCTTCCAATATAACGGAGATGTATAAATTTACAAATACCACCGCTGACCTTGACAACAGCGTCAGCGTGGGAGACTATTATTGCTACAATATCAGCTTTTACACCGACGGACAGCGGGTTCTGACTGTGCCCGTCTATGTGGAAGAAAACGAATGGTCGATCAATACGATCTAAATTTTTTCATCAATTTTTGAAATGATACAAAAACGATACAAAAAATTGGCAGAAAGTATACAAGCATAAGGTATAATCCCGCCGTAAACGAAAGTGAGGGCGGAAATATGCAATATTATGAGGCTGACATATATCCTATGAAGACGAAGAAGAAACCGATTGCCGTAAATATCATATTGGCGATCCTTACACTGGGAGTGCTGGCGTTTCTTGCCACCAGAGCGGTGGGCTGGATGGGCCAGCGTGATGAGGTAAAGCTCCTTACATTGGTGAATCCCTGGAACCAGCTGTCCGGGGAGGTGAACCCGGAGTTTACCATTATTGAAAGCACCCAGATGGTGGACTCCCGCTGTGCCGGAGATTTGGAGGAAATGCTCCGTGACTGCCGCGGAGCAGGTCTCAGCCCTTACATATGCGCCTCCTACCGGGCCTGGAGCGACCAGCAGGAGCTGTATGAGGAGAGAATGAATCAGCTTATGGAGCAGGGGATGGACGAGGAGAGCGCAAAGGCCGAGGCGATCAAGCATGCGGAAGTCCCCGGAATGAGCGAGCATCAGCTGGGGCTTGCGGTGGACATCGTGGATGAGGAATATACAGCCCTTGATGAAACTCAGGCGGACACTGCCACCCAGCAGTGGCTTATGGAGAACAGCTGGCGCTATGGCTTTATCCTCCGCTACCCGGAGGGAAAGAGTGATATAACCGGCGTGGAATATGAGCCCTGGCATTACCGCTATGTGGGCCGTACCGCCGCACAGCAGATCTTTGAGCTGGATGTCACTTTTGAGGAGTATGTTGACATGTTTTACGCGTGAACATGTTTTGATATATAGACAAGCAAAACCGGGCCGGTGAGAACACCGGCCCGGAATTTATATGTATATACCACCTCACAGTCCGAAAAGATTGAGAAGGATCATTACCGCTGCGGCGCCGCCGGCAAGCAGCAAAAGCAGTTTGCCTGAGCTGCGCCGGGCGGGTCTTGGAGGGATATGTGAGGATACATAGCCCTCCGCCGACTGCCGCGCCTGACGCAGCAGCTCCGCCTGACTTACACCCCCTTCGGAAAAGTAGTCGTCCCGCAAAATGAAAAACGCCTCGCGGAATATTCCCGGGTCCGGGGATTTTATAACAATTACACGGCTTGCAGTGCCCTTTATCACCTCCGTTCTGCATGAGCTGCCTTGACGAAACCGGCTGCATACGTCCCTGTACCACGCGGAAACCGCACTGTACATTCCAAGAAAGCTGTCGCGTATACGGTATCTCATACGCGTTCTTCCACCCGGACGGTGACCACCGTCATGTCGTCGTTTGCACCGTATACCTTTTCAGCCTCTTTCAGGGTGCTGCGTGCCAGTGCCTTCATATCGTCAATGCCTCTCATAAGCAGATTTTTAATCCAATCATCCTCCGCGTCCACGATCACCCCGTCGGAGGCGATGACCGCAGTGGAGCCGGGACGCAGGCGCATACGCACCAGATCCGGCGCGATGCCGTCGCCTGCGGTGAGCCCCGCGGCAAGGGTTTCGCCCTTTATGCGGCGTATGCTTTTGCCGCTTTTTACATAGGAGGGCGCAGCCCCGTATTTATAAAAGCAGGTCTCCCCGGTAAAGAGATCCACACACATCAGATCCACTGTGGCAAAGCCCCAGTTCTCCCCGCCGCGAAGCAGCATGACGGAGTTTAATACCTTCATGGCCACCGCCGGGTCTACCCCGGATCGCAGAAACTTCTCCAGTATTGCCACCACCTGGGAGCTGTCGCGGGCGGCCTCGTCTCCGCAGCCCATGCCGTCGGACAGAATGACGCACAGCACGCCGGAGTCGGTCTTGAAATAGGTACCCTTGTCGCCGCTGACCTTTTCGCCCCGCTTTTTCATGGCAGCGATACCCACCGATACCGCAAGAGGCTCGGCCTCCAGCAGAGTCAGCTTGGAGCAGCCCTCGGTAAGTTCCCTGGGCTGGCACAGGCGCACGCCCACCACAGAGGACAGCTTTTCCAGATAGTTTTCGTCCTTTGTCAGCGGCGTCAGTCTGCCGCTTTCGATCACTACCCGGAGCCTGCCGCCGCCATCCCGGTATACGGCGGTCTCTGCATCAATATCAAGACTGCGCAGATAGCGCATGAGTCTGCGCTCCGCCAGCGGGTCTGAGCCGTTGATGCTGCCCAGCTCATCCGCCAGACGGCGCAGCATCTGGGCCATGTCGTTATACTGTCCCCAGGCTACGTTGCGGTTTTCAGACAGTCTTTCCCTGAGCTGTCTGCGGTATGCCATGGCACGAAGCTCCCCGTTGACAGCGGTGACAAAGGCCGGCAGACCAATGCACTTTTCCCGGAAGAAACCGGGCAGATCATTGACGGAAAGACTGCCGTGCTCCTTCATGGCGTTGGTGGCATCGTTCATGGCGGAAAGGGTGTCTACATACTCTGCGTTCCAACAGCGGTTTTTGTGCCTGCATTTGACACAGACCTGATCCGCTGCACGGTCAAACACCTTGGCAATATTCTCGTCGTTATAAGGCTCTTCCAGACTTTTCCTCACGGTCTCATACAGCTCGCCGTATGCCTCACTGAGATTTTTCACCCTTAAGGCCACAAAACGCCGCAATCCGGATTCTCCGCTGCCCCGTTCCATGTATTGCAGGATCAATCCCACATGGTTGAGAAAGGATGCCGGCACCAGCATAAAGATGACAGAAGCAGAAAAGGTTTCAAATAATGAACTTATGTAAACCTCTTGATTCCAGGCACACACAACCGACAAAGCCCCCGACAGGATAAAGGACAGAACGAAAAGGACTCTCCCGTGCTTTCCGAACACACCGGACAGGAGGCCGGAAAAAGAGTAGGCCATGGTGTAAAAAGGCGCACCGGTGCTTGTAACGTCCATAGCAAGCCCCAGAACGGTGCCGGCTGCGGCCCCGGTGAGCATGCCGCCTTTCATGGCGGAGGTCATAACGAGGATCAAGGCCATAAACCGGCCTATGGAGACCACAGAAAAAAGCTCTATCCGGGAAAAGGCCATCAGGATGCAGGCCGCTGTTATCATGATCGAGACGCTGTGCTTGAGCTCTGCGCTCTCTGTGGTTCGTAAGCTGGCGGACAGTGCCTCCTTGAAAAAGTAGCTGCCGCCGAAGGTGAGGCAGGTTTCAAGAAACAGTTCTGCCACCAGAGGTACGCTGCCCGCTGTCATCGAAAAGCTGCCCAGAAAACCGGTCAGCGCCATTACGGCCCCGGCACAGCAGGGCATGAAAAACTCCCGCCGATATATCTCCAGCTCCTGAAATATGAAAGCTATGGTATATACCAGCACCGATGCAGCAATGTACCGTATGCCCCATTCCACGCCGCCGCTGATCAGATAGCCCAGTGCGGCACCGGCCAGTGCAAACACGCCGTATACCCCCGGGCCGGAACAGGCTACCATAGCCATTCCGAATGGCGCGCCGTTTTCCAGCACCCTGGCACAGGACATTACCAGCCCCAGCAGGAAAAACACGGTACATCTTCCTGCGCTGACCATTCCTGCTGCGCTGACCTTTCCGGCCAGGATCTCCTTTATGGCGGCAAGCCGCCCTTGTCCTCCAGACTCCATATATCCTCCTTTTCAGTTTACATAAGATGAATTTATTATAGTTATGTAATTCCAAGAAGTACGTCACACTGCGCTGTAAAATAATAATTTTTCCACAGGAGAAATGATAGAAAATACTGGGAACAAGCATTTCACTGAGATTATTCGTCTTGCGTTAATGAACCGGGCGTGCTAAAATAATTTGTCGGAAAAATTATACTTTCGGAGGAATACAAATGAGCCTGATTAAAGACATTGCTCTTGCACCGTCCGGTGAAATGAAAATAAAATGGGTGGAGAGGAATATGCCTGTGCTCCGCGGCATAGGGGAGGATTTTTCCCGAACCCGTCCTTTTGAGGGCCTTAAGGTGGCGCTCTCCGTGCATCTTGAAGCAAAGACGGCCTATCTCTGTCGGGTGATGGAAATGGGCGGAGCGGAAATGTATGTCACAGGCTCCAACCCTTTGTCCACGCAGGACGATGTGGCGGCAGCTCTGGCCTCCGGAGGTATGCAGGTTTTTGCCCGCTACGGCTGTACGATGGAGGAGTATGAAAGCTGCCTGTGCTCCGTGCTGGAGGCAGGACCAAACATCATCATCGACGACGGGGGAGACCTTGTCCATCTGATGCACACGAAATATACGGATTTGATCCCCAATGTGACAGGCGGCTGCGAGGAGACCACCACCGGCATCCACCGCCTCAGGGCAATGGCAAAGGCGGGTACTCTCCGTTTCCCCATGGTCATGGTGAACGACGCAGACTGCAAACATATGTTCGACAACCGCTACGGCACCGGTCAATCCGTTTGGGACGGCATCATGCGCACCACAAACCTGATCGTGGCAGGCAAGGTTGTGGTCGTATCCGGCTACGGCTGGTGCGGCAAGGGTGTTTCCCTGAGAGCAAAGGGGCTTGGTGCCAAGGTGATCGTGACTGAGACCGACCCTGTCCGCGCCCTCGAGGCTGTGATGGACGGCTATCAGGTTATGCCCATGGCGGAAGCCGCAAAGCTGGGCGACATGTTCATCACCGTCACCGGCTGCAGCGGCGTGATCACGGCAGAGCATTTTGAAACCATGAAGGACGGTGCCATCCTTACAAACGCCGGCCATTTCGACGTAGAGGTGGACATGGCTGCGCTGAATGCTCTGGCGGTGGAGAAGTACGAGGCAAGGCACAACATTCAGGGCTATGTGCTGCCAAACGGAAAAACCATATTTACCATTGCAGAAGGCAGACTTGTTAATCTTGCTGCAGGCGACGGGCACCCGGCAGAGATCATGGACATGAGCTTTGCCATTCAGGCGCTCAGTGCTGAGTATCTTGTAAAGCACAGAGAAGAACTGATGCCCGGCGTGATTCCCGTACCCAGAGAGCTGGACGAGGCCGTGGCACGGCGCAAGCTCAAGGCCATGGGCGTAGAGACGGATCATCTCAGCGCCGAACAGAAGGAATATCTGGGCGTGTGAGCCCATTGCCTCGAAGAATAAAGAAAAAGATCGGAAACCGAAGGTGAGTTTGTTGGAAGAGAATGAAAATCTGGAGACCATGGATTACGAGGCCATCCTTGAAAAACGATCCGATGAGCTGACCGAGCTGCTGGATCAACGAAATATGAAGCAGCTCAAGCAGCGCATGGAGGAAATGAACGAATTTGACGTCGCGGAATTCCTCACGGAAATAGATGATAACAAGATGCCCATGGTATTCCGATTGCTTTCCAAGGAGACCGCTGCGGAGGTCTTTGCAAACTTTGATGCTCCGGAACAGGAAAAGATCATCAACTCCATTACAGACTCGGAGTTGTCCGGCATTATTGAAGAGCTGTACCTGGACGACGCGGTGGATATGATGGAGGAACTGCCCGCAAACGTGGTCAAGCGCGTCATGCGCGCCGCAAGACCGGAGACCCGCAACCTTATCAACCAGTATCTGCGCTACCCGGACAATTCCGCAGGCAGTATTATGACTGCGGAGTTTGTTGACCTGAAAAAATACATGAGCGTCAAGGAAGCCTTTGCCCGTATCCGCCGTATCGGTGAGGACAAGGAGACCATTTACATCTGCTTTGTCACCTCCGCCGACCGGAAGCTGGAGGGAATTGTCACTGTAAAAGATCTGCTCCTTGCGGATGATGACACCGTGCTGGAAGATTTGATGGACAGAGATGTGATCTTTGCCTCCACCACTGAGGATCAGGAAAGCGTGTCCGAGAAATTCTCCGACTATGACCTGATGGCCCTGCCGGTTGTAGATAAGGAAGGCCGCCTTGTGGGCATCGTCACCGTCGATGATATCATCGACGTTATGGAGCAGGAGACCACGGAGGACTTCGAAAAGATGGCAGGTATTCTGCCTTCGGATAAGCCCTACTCCAGAACCAGCACAGTGGAGATGTGGAAAAACCGTATTCCCTGGCTGATGTTTCTGATGCTGTCTGCCACCTTTACCAGCATGATCCTTACCACCTTTGAGGATATGCTGGCAGTGCAGGCGGGACTTGTGGCCTTCATCCCCATGCTGATGGGTACCGGCGGCAACTCCGGCGCTCAGGCCTCCACGGCAGTTATACGAAGCCTGTCCCTCGGCGACACAGAGCCACGGGACGCATTCCGAGTTATGTGGAAGGAATGGCGCGTGGCCGCTCTCTGCGGTGTGACGCTGGCAGTTGTAAACTTCTTCAAGATGCTGCTTCTGGACGGATGGATCCTTCGCAATGACAGTGTCACCGTGGCTGTTGCCGCAACGGTCAGTCTTTCCATCGTATTCATCGTCATGTTTGCAAAGGTGGTGGGCAGCACGCTCCCCATCATTGCCGAGAAGATCGGCGTTGACCCGGCGGTAATGGCAAACCCGCTGATATCCACCGTCACCGACGCGGTGAGTCTTCTTATCTATATCTACGTTGCTAAGCTGATACTGCATATTTAAGGTAGGTTATTGCTATGGACATGAGCGCCCTGCTTACCAGGATGGTCATTTTTGTCGTACTGATGGTCATCGGCTATATCGGAGCACGGACTAAGCTTTTGAACGCTGAATTTACCAAGGCAGCCAGTAAGCTGACGCTGAATGTTTTCATGTCAGCGACCATAATCAACTCTGTCATTGCAAATCCGCCGGAAATGTCCGGAGGAGAGCTTGGAAAAGCGATTCTGGCATGTACCATAGCCATAGGTGCTGGATATCTGGTGTCTGCGGTGCTGGTGAGGCTGCTGCCCTTTCAAAAAGAGCGTAAGCCTCTTCTGGAACTGCTGATCTCCGTCACAAACACAATGTTTATCGGCATACCCGTGGCAGAGCCTATTCTGGGCTCCCAGGCGGTCTTCTATATTGCCCTGAGCTGTATCCCTTTTAATGTTTTTTTGTATACATACGGTGTCTGGCGCATAAACCAGACCGGCGAGAAGACGAAGCTTCATCCGAAGGATATGTTCAGCATCCCTCTGCTGGCAACGGCCATTGCCCTGCTCATCTTTGTGCTGAATATCCCCATGCCGGGAGTGGTGAAGGAACTCTTCAGTTCACTGTCTGCGGCTACCATGCCTCTTTCCATGATTGTTATCGGCTCTTCTCTGGGCAGAGTGAGCCTGTTTGATGCGTTCAAGGAAAAAAGCCTGTATTTTGTAAGTCTTGTACGTCTTGTCGTGGCCCCGCTGCTGACTCTGCCGGTATTGAAGCTGATAACGACAGATCCGGTACTGCTGGGCGCCATGGTGGTCATTGCCGGCTGTCCCAGCGGAATCATCGTCACTGTCCTCGCCATACAGTATGGCCGGGACGCGGAATTCACCTCAAAGGGTATCCTTTTGGATACCGTCCTCTCCATGTTTACCCTGCCTGCACTGGTCTACTTCCTTTTATAGTTGACATGCTGTGAAAAGCTGTTATAATATCCAAAGTACAATTTAACACCTTATCAAGAGCGGTGGAGGGAACGGCCCTGTGAAGCCCGGCAACCTGTGTAGCGCAAGGTGCCAAATCCGGCGGTGATACGAAAGATGAGGCTTTAACACGATGACCATGCTCCATCTTCCGCGGTGGAGCATTTCTTTTGCCTCGGAAAAGAAAGGAAACAATATGAGCCATTACCTGTTTACATCTGAGTCCGTTACGGAAGGACATCCCGACAAGATCTGCGACCAGATATCCGACGCGGTTCTGGACGCAATACTGGAGCAGGATCCTATGGGCAGAGTAGCCTGCGAGACCACGGTATCTACCGGCCTTGTCCACATCATGGGCGAGATCAGCACGAAATGCTATGTGGATATCCCTAAAATAACAAGAGAGGTCATTCGCGAGATCGGCTATGACCGTGCAAAATACGGCTTTGACTGCGACACCTGCGGCATTATCACCAATATCGACGAGCAATCCGGCGACATCGCCATGGGTGTTGACAAAGCACTGGAGAACAAGACCGGCGAGGATGACCAGCTTCAAAACGGCGCGGGAGATCAGGGCATGATGTTTGGCTATGCCTGCGATGAGACCCCGGAGCTCATGCCGCTCGCCATCTCCCTGTCCCACAAGCTGGCAAAGCGGCTGGCTCAGGTGAGAAAGCAGGGAATTGTAGACTATCTGCGGCCTGACGGCAAAACCCAGGTCACTGTGGAATATGATGAGCAGCGCCGCCCAGTCAGAATTGATGCCATCGTGATCTCCACGCAGCACGCGCCCGACGTGGAGCTGGAGCAGATAAGGCTTGACATGCTGGAGCAGGTCATAAAGCCCATGGTGCCGGCAAATCTGCTGGATGAAAGGACCAGATATTATATTAACCCCACCGGACGTTTCGTCATCGGCGGGCCTCAGGGCGACTCAGGTCTTACCGGACGAAAGATTGTGGTGGATACCTACGGCGGCAGCGCACCTCACGGCGGCGGAGCTTTCTCCGGCAAGGACCCCACCAAGGTGGACCGCTCGGCGGCCTATGCCGCCCGCTATGTGGCAAAGAACGTGGTGGCGGCAGGGCTTGCAAGGCGCTGTCAGGTGGAGCTTGCCTATGCCATCGGCGTAGCAAGACCGGTATCTGTGCTGGTAGAGACCTTCGGTACAGGGACAGTGCCTGACGACAAGCTGTCGGAAGCAGTGCAGCAGGTCTTTGACCTGCGCCCCAGTGCCATTATCCGCGACCTGAATCTGCGCCGCCCCATCTACCGGCAGCTTGCGGCCTACGGTCACATGGGTCGGGAAGATCTGGGTGTTCGCTGGGAGGATACGGACAGGACCAATGAGCTTTTGAAGGCGGTGAAATAATGCATATCCCCAGCGGCGAGAGCCAGACAGTGGAAATACTGGATTTTCAGGATGCGCTGAGCCTTTCCGGTAAAAGCGGCGGCTATGACAGTGAAAAATGGCTGTATGTGCCGGATTTTTACACCGAGTACCGATATATTCTGGGCACTCGCGGTAATAACCCCCTTATCTGCATTGGCATAAACCCTTCTACTGCCGCGCCGGACGATCTTGACAATACGCTGAAATCCGTTTCCCGCATTGCAGCGGGAAACGGTTATGACAGCTGGATCATGTTCAATGTCTACGCCCAGCGGGCCACCCGCCCGGACGATATGGACAGGGAGATGAACCAAAGGCTCCACCGTGAGAATATGAGAGCCTTTGAATATATACTCTCCCATGTGGCGGAGGGCATTTCCCCGGCTATATGGGCGGCGTGGGGCACAATCATCGAAAAGCGGGACTACTTGCCCCGCTGTGTGCAGGATATGGTAGAGCTGGGTCAAAAATACGGCGCCCATTGGCTCTGCGCAGGCAAGTGCTCAAACAAGGGACATCCCCACCACCCTCTTTACCTGAGGAAAGACGAAAAAACAGCGGAATTTGATATAGGAGGGTATCTGAAAAAGCTATGAGTGAGAATCAATTCAAGCTGGCTCTGTGCCAGATCCGGACAGAGACGGACAGAGAAGCCACCATGAAGAAAGCCGAACATATGGTGGCGGAGAGTGCGAAAAACGGCGCTGACATTGTGATGCTGCCGGAGATGTTCAATTGCCCTTATTCAAAAGAATATTTCAGGAAGTATGCCACCCTGGGACATGAGGATACGGTAAAAGAAATGTCCCGCTGGGCGGCAGAGAACAGCGTACTCCTTGTGGGCGGTTCCATTCCCGAGACGGAAGGTGATAAGCTTTATAATACCAGCTTTGTCTTTGACCGGCAGGGGAAGCAGATTGCCAGACACAGAAAGATACATCTGTTCGATGTGGATTTCCCCGGTATGCACTTTAAGGAATCCAACAGCTTCGCTCCCGGCAATGAGATCACTGTGTTTGACACGGAGTATGGCAAAATGGGTGTGGCGGTATGCTTTGATGTGCGCTTTCCCGAGCTTTTCCGGGCTATGGCAGAGCGGGGAGCCCGATTTGTGTTCCTTCCGGCCCAGTTCAATATGGTGACAGGCCCGAAACACTGGGAGCTGGCACTGCGCAGCAGAGCTGTGGACTATCAGGTGTTCGTAGCTGGCTGCGCGGCTGCCAGATATGAGGGCTTCAGCTATGAGTGCTGGGGACACTCGACCGTTATCGATGCCTTGGGTATGGTACTGTGTACCTGCGATGAAAAGGAACAGATTCTCTATGCGGATATTGACCTGCAGCAGACACAGAGCGCAAGACAGCAGCTTCCCACCACCTCCGCCCTGCGCCGGGATCTGTATACCGTTGCAAGGTGAAAGCATGAAAATTTATGAGGAGATCAAAAAATACCGTCCCTGCAACGAGCAGGAGCGGCATGATAAGGCACTTATTCTGGATTTTCTGGACAAAAATGAGGACGCTTTCCTCCGCAGCAATCGGCTGGCTCATATGACGGCTTCTGCCTGGATCGTAAATCCGAAACGGACAAAGACTCTGATGGTGTATCACAACATCTATAACTCCTGGTCCTGGACAGGAGGTCATGCGGATGGGGAGATCGATCTTCTCTCTGTCGCGCTGAGGGAGGCCAGAGAGGAGACGGGCATAGAACATGTGCGCCCGGTAAGCGAGGAGATCTTCTCTCTTGAGATACTGACAGTGGATGGACACGAAAAGCGAGGCGAATATGTGCCGAGCCACCTGCATATGAACGTGACCTATCTACTGGAGGCGCAGGAGAGCGACACTCTGTATATCTGCCGGGAGGAGAACAGCGGCGTTGCCTGGTTTACGCTGGATGAGGCGCTGAAAGCCTCCACGGAACCCTGGTTTGTGGAGCGAATCTATAAAAAGCTCAACGCCAAATTGTAAAAACAGAAGAAAAAAACTTATCAAAAAAGAGAGGTGCATTCAGCACCTCTCTTTTGCAATATTATGATCAGCCGCCGAACACAGCCAGGAGGAAGCCTGCTGCCACAGCGGAGCCGATGACGCCGGCCACATTGGGGCCCATAGCGTGCATCAGCAGGAAGTTTGCGGGATTGGCGCGCTGACCCTCTTTCTGGGCAACACGGGCCGCCATAGGCACAGCGGACACGCCGGCGGAACCGATCAGAGGATTGATCTTACCGCCGGAGAGCTTGTACATCAGCTTACCCAGCAGCAGACCGCCGACAGTGGCAAACTCAAAGGCGATCAGACCCAGCAGGATGATGAACAGGGTGCGCCACTCCAGGAAGCGGTAATACACAGCGGTAGCGCCCACAGAGGTGGACAGGAAGATCGTGACGATGTTCATCATGGCGTTCTGTGCAGTATCGGAAAGACGGTCGGTAAGTCCGCTCTCCTTGAACAGATTGCCCAGCATCAGGCAGCCCAGCAGAGGAGCCACAGAGGGCAGAAGCAGGCAGACGAAAATGGTGACAATGATGGGAAACAGAACCTTCTGGGTCTTGCTCACCGGACGGAGCTGCTCCATCTTGCACGCTCTCTCCTCCTTGGTGGTCAGCAGACGCATCACGGGTGGCTGAATCAGGGGGATAAGAGCCATGTAGGAATAGGCCGCGATGGCGATAGGCGCCAGATAGTCGGGAGCCAGTTTTGAGGCCAGCCAGATGGCAGTGGGGCCGTCCGCACCGCCTATGATGCCGATAGAGGCGGCCACGTTAGGCTCAAATCCGAAAATACCGATGGCCATCAGGAAGGCTGCGAAAATGCCCAGCTGGGCGGCAGCGCCCAAAAGCAGAGACTTGGGGTTTGCAAGCAGGGGACCGAAGTCTGTCATAGCACCGACACCCATAAAGATAAGGGAGGGGTACAGGCCGGATTTTACGCCGATATACAGGATATCCAGCAGGCCGCCCTCGTGCACGATGGTGGTCAGGGTGATTTCACCGGCAATGTAGGAGTCCCACAGCTCGGGATGGTACATGTTGGAGCCGGGCAGATTGGTCAGCAGCATACCGAAGGCGATACCCACCAGAAGCAGTGGCTCAAACTTCTTAACCAGACCCATGTACAGCAGTACACAGGACAGAACGATCATTACGATCTGCCGCCAGTCCACTGACAGCATATAAAAACCCGAGGTCTCCCAAAGACGGGAGAGGGTATCAAGCATATTTGTCATAGCCCTTCACCTCAGATGACCAGAAGAGTATCGCCGGTTGCCACAACAGCGCCCTTGGAGGCGACGATCTGCTTGACAACACCGTCGCAGGGAGCGGCAACTTCATTTTCCATTTTCATGGCCTCAATGATGACCAGCACCTGCCCGGCCTTGACAGCCTGGCCGGCACTGACGTTTATGGACAGCACGTTTCCGGGCAGAGGGGCGGTAATGGTGGTTCCTGCAGCGGTGGCGGCGGGAGCTGCGGCAGCGGGTGCGGCAGGAGCTGCGGCAGCAGGTGCGGCGGGAACTGCGGGTGCAGGAGCATAGGCCTCGTATTCATCAACGATCATAGCTTCACCGCGCTCAACCTCTACCTCGTATGTTCTGCCTTTAAGCGTTACTTTATATTTCATCGTTATATCCTCCCGTGTTTTATTCCTTGACTTCTCTGATGGAGATGAAGCGCAGCTCGTTTAAGGGAACCTGCATCTCATCTGCAACGATCGCCATCACCATGGCGGCGTCTCTGGGGTCAGTGTCATAGAGTTTCAGCTCTCCGGCTGATCCCGGGGCCGGCACAGGCACCGCAGCAGGTGCGGCGGCTGCAGGCTGTGCCGCATTCTCCTTGGGGGAGAAAAGGGACATCAGCTTTATGATGCACATGAGCAGTACAAGGGCGAAAAACACCACCAGCATGCCCATCAGGGAGTATAACAACGCGTCTACAAATGTCATCTTCAAACCCTCTCAATCGTGTAGGTGCACACATTCTCTTCGGCGGCCTTGCGCTCGGCAAAGAACTTCTCTGCAACCTGGGGGAACGCAATATAGCTGAGCACGTCTTCCTCGCTCCGGGCGGTATTGCCGAGGGCCTGCTCTGCCTTTTCAAAAGTGTCGGCGGGCATGGTGTCGGCATAACGGCCTTCGATGGGCTTTTCATCGCCGAGAATCTTGGCGCGAATCTCAGGATCAATGGGGGCAGGGGTTTTGCCGTACTCTCCGCGGCAATAGGCACGCATCTCAGCACCTACGTTCTTATAACGCTCGCCGGCCAGCACATTCTGAACTGCCTGCGTGCCCACAAGCTGGCTGGTAGGGGTGACAAGGGGAGGATAACCCATGTCTTTGCGCACTCTGGGAGTCTCAAGCAGAGTCTCTTCATACTTGTCCAGAGCATTCAGCATTTTAAGCTGGCTCAGCAGGTTGGAGAGCATGCCGCCGGGGATCTGATAGGTCAGGCAGCGGGTGTCGGTAGCCATGGAGATAGGGTTCAGGGTACCGTCGGCAAGGAAGTCTGCACGGATGGGCTTGAAGAAGTCTGCCATCTTGTTGAGCGCATCCTCGTTCAGGTCGGTATCATAACCCATTTCCTTCAGAGCGTAGTACAGGGTTTCGGTAGCCGGCTGAGAGGTGCCGCCGGAGAAGGGGGAAATGGCAGTGTCGATCACATCGGCACCGGCCTCAACAGCTTTCAGATAGGTCATGAAAGCGAGACCTGTGGTGCTGTGGGTGTGAACGACCAGAGGCAGATCCACTGCGTCCTTGATGGCAGAAACCAGGTCATAGGCCGCCTGAGGGGTCAAAATGCCGGCCATGTCCTTGATGCAGATGGAGCCTACGCCCATCTGAGCCATCTCCTTCACCATAGCTACATACTTCTCCAGCGTATGGACAGGGCTTGTGGTATAGGAGATTGCTCCGGAGGCCAGAGCACCGCAGTTTACGGTCTCCTCAATGGCGACTTTCAGGTTATCTGTATCATTCAGTGCGTCAAAGGTGCGCACGATGTCAATACCGTTTTTCACTGCCGCTCGGACAAAACGGCGGACAATGTCGTCAGGATAGTGCTTGTAGCCCAGAATATTCTGCCCGCGAAGAAGCATCTGGAGCTTGGTGTTGGGCATCTTTGCGCGTATCTTGCGAAGTCTCTCCCAAGGATCCTCGTTCAGATAGCGCAGGCAAACGTCAAAGGTGGCTCCGCCCCAGCACTCCACAGAGTAAAACCCCGCCTTGTCCATGGTATCCAGGATAGGCTCAAACTGGTCATAGCCCAGACGTGTCGCCACAAGAGACTGATTTGCATCGCGCAGTACGGTTTCGGTAAATTGTACTTTCATGGCTCCTCCTGATTTTTCTATCTATTTTTGGGTACTTTAATCTTCTCCGATTTAATGTCAGTTTATTATATCATCACTTGCAAAACAATGCCAGTAGCAATATTTTTTTCTGCCAAATGAATAACAGGGACTGCGAAATGGGGAAGCATACTTTAAACAAATTGTGAACATTGACGATTAAGATCTTAACATTCATTGACGTGCGTACTGAAAGCAAAAAAATCCCGCAGGACAAGCCTGCGGGATTGAGGTGTTTTGACTGTTATACGATGCGGCGTGCGATAAAGCCGCGGTTATAGTAGTAGCCGGAAAGCTCCGAAACAATAACACCGGTAGTGGAAGAGGAGGCATGGACAAACTTGTTATCGCCGATATAGATACCCACATGTCCGATATAGTTGCTTCCGGAGTAGAAGCACAGAACATCGCCGGGCTGGAGATTGTTGATATCAGCTGCCACGCCGTTAAGTGCCTGATCGCATGCAATACGGTTCAGACTGTAACCGAACTGCTTGTACACATACTGAACAAAGCCGGAGCAGTCAAAGCCTGCGGGGGTGGTTCCGCCCCATACATAGGGATAGCCCACATACTGCAAAGCATACTGAGCAATCTGAACGCCCAGCTCAGAGCCGCTGCTGGAGACGCTGATGGTACCCTCGGTAACGTACTGACTGTATACATAGCCTGCCTGACCGTTGATGGTCACTGCAGTCCAGTCACCGGATGTGCCGGTGATGGTGAGCGCAGTTCCGTAATTATACTCGCCCAGAATGGAAGCCGACATGGATGCGCTGGAACGGAAACGGACGTTGTTTCCGGTGATGTATCCTGCCTTGGAGGTAGTCTCCTCAGTGGTGCTGGTACCGGTGGAACCGGCGGTAGGGTCGGTGGTGGTGACATACTGGCTGTAAACGTAGCCGGAGTTGCCGTCTATGATTACAGCAGTCCAGTCGCCGGATGTGCCGGTGATTGTCAGCTCCTTGCCCTTGTTATAGGTGTTAATAATGGAATCGCTGGTAGACGGACCTGTGCGGAATCGCACATAGTCACCGTTTATGTATCCCGTCTCCTCTGCTTCAGAGGAAGAAGTGGAAGTTGGGGTAGGTTCGGGCGTCGCTTCCGGGGTGGAAGTGGGTTCAGCCGTTGTGGTCGGATCGGCGGAAGCAGGAGTACCCTTGGATACATAACTGCTGTAAACATAGCCGTCCTTTCCGTTTATGGTGACAGAAGTCCATTCACCGCTGGTACCGTTGATGGTAAGCGTTGTCCCGGTGTTGTACTCGCCAAGGATAGACGAGGAGGTGGATGGACCGGAGCGGAAACGGACATACATAGCATTTATGTAGCCCTCGTCGCCTCCACCGATTATGATGATGTTGGAATCGATCTCTTCCGTGATGTTAAGATAGCTGGAAGAAACAAACCCGGTGTTTCCATTATAGCTGACGCCGTACCAACTGGCGTTGGAACGATCAGTCACGGTAACAGTCGTGCCCTTTGCCAGACAATCAATCACGTTGTAATTCGTGCCCGGGCCGGAACGGAAATTGACGTCATTGCCAGTGATGACCGCGTTCTCCGCATAGGCGGTAACTGTGAGTATTGTACACAGAACAGCGGCAATCACCAGCGTCCTAAGAACAAACTTGCGCATTTGAAACAGATCCTTTTTATAGTTTATCTGGAGGAAAGTGCGCGCTCAAGCCACACAACTGCAACATCTATCGCCGCGTAAAGACTGTCCTTCTCGCTCTTCTTGACGATCCTGTCTCTGGATTTGATGGACGGATCGGTAAGCTGGAGCTGAACGGACACCTTTGTCGCTACGTCAAGATCGCCGACTTTCTTTGTGTCCATGATCTGCATCATAATGATGTATTTATCGGCAAAGCTGCCATAGTAGATGATGTTGTCCTTCCGTTGGAGAGGATGACCCTTGTACTCCAATGTTTTTGCCAATGATAGCACCTCCAGTATTGTAACTAAAATGTAACACAATGAATTTATTTTGTCAAGAAAAATATTACGGTAACCCACAACCGGCCAAAAATTACCGTTTTTTCCGGCTGTGGTACCCACTCTGCCGCCATGGTTGCGACACGTCAGCCGATGATAATGATGTTGTCATCGTCATCGTCAGGGTTCTGGGGGATAGTCCCGTCATCGGGAGTGCTGTCACCGCCGGAAGATCCGCCGCTGTTTTCCTGCTCATCTTCACCTTCGATGGTGATCTCTTCTTCTTCTTCGTCCTCTTCATCAAAGTCACCGAAGATACCGGTGTCACCGCCGATATAGGGCCAGGCGAAGTCCTTCCACTCAAGTCCCTCATGGATAGGACGCATGATCTTCTTGAATATCTGGGCTGCCGGGTTTCCGGAGCAGTAGATGCGCTCCGGCGTGTCGTAACCGGTCCAGACTGCTGCTACATAATAGGGTGTGCAACCCACATACCAGCGGTCTTTATAGTCGGTGGTGGTACCGGTCTTACCTGCTACAGGCATGGTGCCCAGGTATGCCTCATAGCCGGTACCGTTGGCGGTAGCGTTTTGCAGCATGTAGGTCATAACATGGGCGGTGTTGGCGCTGAAAGCCACAATGGTCTCAGGCGTGTTGTCAATGACAACGTTGCCTTCCGAGTCCAGCACTTTGGTGTAGCTGCGGGAATAGGTGAAGATACCGTCGTTTACGAAAGAGCAGTAGGCCTGTGCCATCTCACGGACAGTGATGCCGTTTGTAAGCTGTCCCAGAGCCATGGGAGCGTAGGAGCAATCATCGGGCACCAGGCTTGTGACACCCAGTCTGTTCTGCAAAAAGTCATAGGCGGTCTGGGGTCCGATCTTATCGATGATCTGGGCGGCAACGGTGTTCAGCGAGTATTGCAGCGCTTCTTTTATCGTAACGACACCATAGTTTCCACCGCCGTCATTGGAGGGATACCAACTCGTGCCGGACAGGTGAATACTGGCCGAGTCGTTTACAAGCGTGGTGGGGGTAATATATCCCAGTTCCGTAGCGGGACCGTAGGATGCGATGGGCTTGATGGAGGATCCGGGCGGGCGCTGGGTTTGGGTAGCACGGTTCAGGACGAAGTTGCCGGTCTTTTCGCCCACACCGCCGGAAATGGCCTTAATGCAGCCGGTATAGGGATCCATTATGACGATGGCACTCTGGAGCTGCTGCTTGGAATTCCAGGTGGAGGGGATATTGCTCACGTCCTGATATACCGAGTCCACCACAGCCTGAATATCCGGATCGAGGCAGCTGTAGATGCGGTATCCGCCGTTATAGAGCAGAACCGTGGCCGCCTCATAGCTGATGCCCTTCAGTTCCATCAGGTCTTCAATAACATCGTCGATGACCATCTCTTCATAGTAGGTGTATATCTCCTGGGAATATTCCTCGCCGGGACTGTGTACAAGTGCAGCCGAGATATCCTCATTTACCGCGTCAATATAGGTATCATAGTCGATATAACCCTGCTCGTACATCTCGCGCAGTATGGTCTCCTGGCGCTCTTTGCTGGCCTCTTCATTGTAGAAGGGATCATAGAGAGTGGGCTTGTTGGTAATGCCTACGATACAGGCGGCCTCTGCCAGAGTAAGCTCGGACACGTCCTTGCCAAAGTAAGTCTGAGCTGCCGTCTGTACGCCATAACAGCCTTCGCCGAAATAGACCGCGTTGAAATACCACTCAATAATTTCCTCTTTGTCATAGGTCTTTTCCAGTTCCAGCGCTCCAAAAATCTCTGTCAGTTTTCGCTGGATGGTCACGTCATCCTGTCCGGTCAGGTTCTTGATCAGCTGCTGGGTGATGGTGGAGCCGCCGTAGCTGGTCTCCATCTTGGCAAACATCTCAACAAAGGCACCTGCGGTACGATACCAGTCAACGCCCTTGTGCTCGTAAAAGCGCTTATCCTCGATGGCAACAAGAGCCTTTTCCATATACCAGGGGATCTGATCGTAATCCACCCAGATACGGTTCTGCGTACCGGCCAGTGTTACCAGCTCCTGCCACTCGCCCGAAGAGTCCTCATAATAGATGCGGCTGGACTCGCTGAGCTTGTAGTCCTCCAGAGACAGATTGATATTGGGGGTCAGGCAGGTCTTTACATAGTAGGCGAAAATGCAGGCAAAGAGCATGCCGGCAATAAGCAATATGAGCAATATCGAACCGAGAACCTTGAAAACCGAGCCGATGGTGGCTGAGATCGTGTCCACCGTCAGGTTGACCGCGGCCCTGGCAATGCGTCCGGCTTTTTTCGGGGCTTTGTCCTTGCCTTTGTTTTCTTCTTCGTTCATCGAGACGATAACACCTCCTTTATCATCATATAAAAAAGCATAAATACAGATGGTATATATACTAAGTTCAGATTATAACACATTTTGCTTAGCTGAGGTAGCCATTTTGTAAATTTTTATTATTCTTCAGAAATATCGGACTTGTGTAAGACCTCATGACTATTTTACCGCAAAAGTGGAATAATTTACACTGAAAAATCCAAAAAAGGAAGGAGCCTTTCAAAATGGGGCTTAAAGCGAGGATTGCGCTGCTGCTGTGTCTGGCAGCGGCGGCCATATATATAGGAGGAGAGGCGCTGAAAAACCTTGTGCCGGAGCAGACCGCCGTGCCGGAGGAAATATACGCCTCCTTTCTTGCCCATGAATCGGAGGCGGAATATTTTCTGAAAACTCACGACGGCTATGTGGCGGTATATACCGAACGAAAGGATTCTGAGCCCTTCAGTGTCACGCCCATCGAGGTAGACGGACTGCGGCTTGCGGATAAGGCTATGCTTGAAAAAGGCATACCCGTGGTGAGCCAGTGGGAACTTCTTTCCCTTTTGGAGGATCTTGGCTCATAAAAGTTGTTGATTTCTTATCCGTTGTGAGGTAGAATATACACAGAACACAATCAGGAGGATGACGGAAGATGAGCGAAGAATTCGGCAGCGATTTTATTACTATAATAGATGATGACGGTCAGGAGTTTGAGCTTGAGGTGCTGGACTCCATGGACTATAACGGCGAGAGTTATGTGGCTTTCCTTCCCGCCAATATGGATGAGAACGACCCGGATTACGGCATCATCATCCTGCGTTCCGTACTGGATGAAAACGGCGAGGAACTGTTCGAGTCTATCGACGATGACGATCAGCTTCAGGACGTGTATGAACACTTCATGGTGCTGTTGTTCGATGACGAGGAAGAGGACAATCCATAACAGTAATAAGTTTACTCTGCCCGGGCATATGAATCAATAGGCCCCGTGGCGGAACCGGAAAAGAAACAAGTTCCTGCTGTGTGCGTGTCGTCTCTTTTTTGAGACTTATGGCCCATTAAACCCACATCTCTAATAAGGGATGCCGATTTGAATCTGCGGATTGCAGGCCTCCCGGTCTTACCCGGACGTTGGAAGCAGCGAAACAGAACTTAGGCAACCCACCTGCCCTATCGTGCAGGTTATAATTGGGCCAGCACGGCATTTGCGGGGCGCTCCCTCAGGATAATCCTGAGGGAGCTTTTTTAGGTAACAGGTAATAAGTGAAAAGGGACTACATGAAAAATCCCGGCGGTCAAAGAACCGCCGGGAAGAAACAAAAGCAGTTTTACTACACAATACCCTGCGCCATCATGGCATCGGCAACCTTCAGAAAGCCGGCCACATTTGCGCCAACCATCAAATCTCCGGGTCTGCCGCACTCAACCGATGCGTCATAGCAGGCCTTGTAGATATTCTGCATAATACCATGCAGCTTTTCGTCAACCTCCTCGAAGCTCCATGACAGGCGCATGGAGTTCTGGCTCATCTCCAGGCCGGAGGTGGCCACACCGCCTGCATTGGATGCCTTGCCCGGGCTGTAAAGCAGACCGTTTTCCTGTACCAGAGCGATGGCTTCGGGAGTGAGAGGCATATTGGCCCCTTCAAAAACGGCGATTGCGCCGTTTGCGATAAGGGCTTTGGCACCCTCAGCGTCCATCTCGTTCTGAGAGGCACAGGGCATTGCAATGTCGCACTTCACGTTCCAGATGTTGCGGCAGCCCTCGTGGTATTCTGAGCCGGGCACTTCGTCTGCGTATACGCTGATGCGGGCACGGCGGCGCTGCTTGATGTCGAAGAGCTTTTTGAGATCTATGCCCTTGGGATCGTATATGTAGCCCTGCGAGTCGCTCATGGCAACCACTTTGCCGCCCAGCTGCGTGCACTTTTCAGCGGCGTACTGGGCCACATTGCCGGAACCGGAGACCACTACAATCTTACCCTCGTAGCTCTCACCCTTCAGGTGCTTGAGTGCCTCTGCTCCAAAGTAGCACAGACCGTAGCCGGTGGCCTGCGTACGGGCAAGAGAGCCGCCGTAAGTCAGACCTTTGCCGGTGAGGACACCGCCGTCAAACCTGTCGACGATGCGCTTATACTGGCCGAACATATAGCCGATTTCGCGGCCGCCAACGCCGATATCTCCCGCAGGCGTGTCGGTGAATTGACCGATATGACGGTAGAGCTCAGTCATAAAGCTCTGGCAGAAGCGCATGACCTCACTGTCGGATTTGCCCTTGGGATCAAAATCAGAGCCGCCCTTGCCGCCGCCCATAGGCAGGGTGGTAAGGGAATTCTTGAGTATCTGCTCGAAGCCCAGAAATTTGATCACAGACAGGTTTACTGAGGGATGAAAACGAATGCCGCCTTTGTATGGCCCGATCGCTGAGTTGTACTGTACGCGGTAGCCGCGGTTTACATGCACGTCACCTTTATCATCGACCCACGGGACACGGAACTCCACAACACGTTCCGGCTCCACGAATCGCTCGATAAGGCCCGCCTTTTCCCATTCCGGATGCTTGTCGATCACAAGTTCAAGAGATTCAAAGACCTCCAGAACTGCCTGAAGAAACTCCGGCTCGTGACTGTCACGGCGCTGAACATCTTCATAGACCCTTTTCAAGTACTCACTTTGCAGCATATTGACCTCCTTATTATTCTTTTTATACCGTATCGGTCTGTGCATATTATACAACATTATCGTCTATTACACAAGTGAAACCAGGAAAAATAAAACGTTAACACTTGTTATTATTTAACTAACAATTTAAAGGGATAAAGAGGTAAAATGTTATGGTTTTAAAACAGGAATTCTTTGGAAATCAAAAATATGTTATTGATTCCGGTGCGCTCAGGGTGTCGGTCACAGACCTTGGGGCCACAGTGACCGGAATTGAGTTCGTAGGTCGGCAGATGCTCCTGGGCTATGAAACGGCCGAGGGATACATAAACGGCGGCGCTTATATCGGCGCATTGGTGGGCAGGTACGCAAACCGCATCGCCCGGGCAGCCTTCACACTGAACGGGAAAAAGTATGAGCTCAGGAAGAACGAAGGGGATAATCAGCTGCATGGCGGCCCCAACGCTTTTGATAAACGACGCTGGCAGGCTGAGGTGCTGGGCGAGAACCGTGTCCGTTTCACCATCTTTTCACCTGACGGTGACAACGGCTTTCCCGGAAATCTGACGGCATCGGTCACATACACTGTGAACGGCAGTACGCTCCGGCTGGATTTTGAGGGGGACAGCGATGCAGACACGGTGTTTGCTCCCACCTCTCATATGTATTTCAATCTGGACGGGGCGGAGAATATCCTGAATACACAGATGCAGATCAACTGCTCAGGCTATCTTGAGGTGGGCGATGGTCTTATCCCCACTGGCAGAATATGCCCGCCGGAAAGAGAATTTGACTTTTCTTCCCTGCGTCCCTTTGCACGAAATTTCGACCACTGTTTTCCACTTAAGGGTGAAGATGCCTGTACGGCAAGGGCAGGCGATGTGGAGATGCGGATAAAAACAGATTTTCCCGCTATTCAGCTCTACACCGCCGGGGCGCTGGGCGAGCCTTTCGGCCCCAATCGGGGCTTTGCCATCGAACCGGAGTTCTACCCCGACAGTCCCAACCGCCCGGAGTTTCCGACCACAACGCTGAAGGCCGGGGAGCATTTCCACCGTTACGCGGAGTATGGATTTAAAAAGTTATAAAATGCAATTCACCGAAACGCTTCCGTTGGTTCCATTGAGGCCGAAAAAATCCGCTGCGAAAAGCAGCGGATTTTTTTGTTCTTATACAAGCTCCTCAAGCTGTTTGAGGAAGAGGGCACTCTCCCCGTCGGAGGGAATGAGAAAACCGGTGCGGGGGGAAACGGTAAAGGCCTCTACCGCAGGGCCGTCCATCAGGCAGGAACGCTTGAACTGTTGGGTGAAGAGACGAGTGCAGTAGCTTTTAAGCCAGCGGATCAGCTCTTCGTCGGTAAACTCCTCATGATAGGCGATCTTCGCAAGACGCAGTGTCTTCTGGGGATCGAAGCCGCAGATAAGTATCTTGTGAGTGAAGAAGTCCTGCAGACTGTAAGATCCCACGGCATCCTCGCTCTTCTGCTCGATCTTGTCGTCATGGATGGGCAGCAGCTCGGGCGTTACCGGGCAGTCCAGCACATCCCACAGAGCGGCAGCAAGGGTCTTGTCCTCGGTGCGCTCGGCAATGTAGCGCAGGTTTGCTCTGACCTGGGTCTTGGTAAGACCCAGATTGACATCGTACATACTGGTGTGGTCGCCGTTGAAGGTACACCAGCCGTCGATAAACTCACTCAGGTCCTCTGTGCCCACGTCAAGGCCATTGACTTTGTTGGCAATATCCATCAGCACCTGAGTGCGCTCACGGGCCTGGGCGTTTTCAAAGGCGATGCTGTAATCGTCGTGGGCATGTCCGATATCGTCAAAGTGTTGGTATACGGACTTGCCGATGTCGATGACACGGACTTCAGCACCGCACTGCTCGGCAACGATGATGGCGTTGGACTTGGTGCGGGAGGAGGTACCAAAGCAGGGCAGAGTGCAGGCTACCACGTTTGTGGAGGGCAGACCCAGCCGCTTCATGGCCATGGCGCAGACCATGACGGTAAGGGTGGAGTCGGAGCCGCCGGAGATACCCACCACGCAGTGGTCCAGATGGGCGTACTGCAGGCGCTTTACAAGACCGGACACCTGAATGTCCAGCATACGGTGGCAGTAGTCAGGCAGATCCTCCGCGTTCTCGGGCAGATGGGGATATTTTGCAAATTTGCGGGTGAGAACGGTCTCCTCCGGCTCACCGCCCCAATAGGCTGTATAGTGGGGGCAGTCGCCGGTGTCGAACTCGCCGGAGGCACGGCGCAGATTCATCAGATATTCCACGTCGATCTCGCTTACAGCAAGGCTGTTCTCCTTCTCGTCGGAGGCCAGAATCCTGCCGTTTTCAGCTATCAGGCACAAGCCAGAGTACACATTGTCCGTGGTGGATTCGCCTTTGCCGGGTGCGGCGAGAACCATTCCGCAGCACAGCCGCTCGGACTGGGCGCGGGTCTGGAGCTCAGCCTCTTTGGTGGAGCTGACGGTTTCGGGGAAGGAGGCCATCCGGGCGATGACGGTGGCACCGGAGACTGCATGGCGTACGGAGGGAGGGACAATGGCATCTATATCGGCACCCAGTTCCACAGCCACGCTGAGACCGGGGATCAGGTCGCTTGCAAACAGGCTGTCAGCGGTCAGAAGAGCGGAACAGTCGTTGCCGACGCTGACTTCAACAGGGGTGGGATCGGGCTTTGCAAAGTGGCTGCCCTTGACATTCTCTCTGGGAATCAGAGCCAGCAGTTCCCCGGCGTATATGGCGGCGGCGCAGCTGTAAAGCCGACTGCCTGCGGCAAAGGGCAGGCCCACAAAGACCAGCATATCTGTACCTTCGGAAGCCTTCAGCACCTTGCAAAGAGCCTTTTTTGCACCCTCAAGGATCACCTTGTGACCGATCAGGTCATAGCAGGTGCAGCCGGTCAGGGTGAGTTCGGGGAATACGAGGATTTTAACGCCTCTCTCCCCTGCATCTTTGATACATTCGATCACACGGTCTGCATTGTAGTCTGCGTCAGCCACCTTTATAACAGGAGAGGCGGCGGCGACTTTAATAAATCCACTCTTCATTTCAAATCACCTTTCCGCAAAATATATTTAAAACTTTATCCGCTCGCTTATATAGCTCTTGACCTCAGAGATGGGAATGCGCACCTGCTCCATGCTGTCACGCTCGCGGATGGTGACGCAGTGGTCGGCCTCATCTGTCTCGGTACCCACAGTGTTGAAGTCGAAGGTGATGCAGAAGGGAGTACCGATCTCATCCTCACGGCGGTAGCGCTTGCCGATGGAACCGGTCTCGTCATAGTCGCACATGAACTCCCTGCTCAGCTCCTGATACAGCTCCATTGCGGGACCGGTCAGGATCTCTTTCTTGGAGAGGGGCAGGATTGCACACTTGAAGGGGGCCAGAGCGGGATGCAGATGCATGACGGTGCGTACATCATCGTTGCCTTTCTTGTCCTGACCGACAACCTCTTCGTCATAGGCATCTACAAGAACGGAGAGCACCGTTCTCTCAACACCCAGGGAGGGCTCGATAACATAGGGGATGTAGTGCTCGTTCTTTTCCTGATCATAGTAGGTCAGATCCTGACCGGAAACGGTCTGATGCTGGGTCAGGTCATAGTCGGTGCGGTCAGCGACGCCCCACAGCTCGCCCCAGCCGAAGGGGAAGAGGAACTCAAAGTCAGTGGTGGCCTTGGAATAGAAGCACAGTTCCGCCGGGTCATGGTCGCGCAGACGCAGGTTCTCGTCCTTCAGGCCGATGCTGAGCAGGAACTTGTGGCAGAAGCTGCGCCAGTAATCGAACCACTCCAGATCGGTGCCGGGCTGGCAGAAGAACTCAAGCTCCATCTGCTCAAACTCGCGTACGCGGAAGATAAAG
>CAZESU010000014.1:0-30581 GCA_964515275.1 uncultured Oscillospiraceae bacterium | reverse complement strand
GAACTGCTGGGGTGCCTGGGGCAGAGCATAGAACTTGCCGGGATGTTTTCTGGCGGGGACAAGATAGTCCCTTGCGCCCTCGGGGGAGGAGGCAGTCAGAATGGGGGTGGTGATTTCAAGGAAGCCGTGCTCGGTCATGGCCTGGCGCAGGGCGGAAATCACATTGCAGCGCAGAATGATATTCTGCTTTACAGCGGGGTTTCTTAAATCCAGATAGCGGTATTTGAGACGCTGGGTCTCGTCCGCCTCGCGGCTGCGGTTTATCTCAAAGGGCAGCTCGTTATAACGGCATTTGCCCAGAACCTCGATCTTTTCGGGGACGACTTCGATATCGCCGGTGGGGAGCTTGGGGTTCTTGCTGGCACGCTCACGGACAGCGCCCTCCACGGAAATGGTGGACTCCTTGTTGATGGACTTGACAACAGCCATCATTTCGGCGGTTTCCACCACCACCTGAGTGGTGCCGTAAAAATCGCGCACAACAACAAAGGCAAAATTGCTGCCCACTTCACGGACGTTCTCCATCCATCCGACAATCTTTACTTTTTCGCCCACATTCTCCATACGGAGCTCATTGCAGGTATGTGTACGGGACTGAAACATACGGATCCTCTTTTCTCTATCAAAAAATATGGATTACTCTTTTATAACGGCGCAGGTATTGCGCTTGTCAACGCCTTCTCGGATCAGGGCGGCAGCCTCAGCGGGGCTCAGCTTCACCTGAACGCCGGTGTTCATATCCTTTACGGACAAAACACTCTCCTTTACCTCATCCTCGCCAACCAGTACCACATAGGGCACCTTCAGCTTGTCGGCATAGCTCATTTTGGCCTTGAATTTCTTCTTCTCACCGTAGAGCTGCGTGCGGACGCCGCCGGTGCGCAGTGCGGTGGCGGCAGCGACGGCGAAGCCCATGTCTTCGGTCATGGGGATGACCAGCGCGTCGCAGGGGGCGGAGACAAATTCATCGGACAGAAGACCCTGCTCCTGAAGCACATAAAACAGGCGGGTCAGTCCGATAGAGATGCCCACGCCGGGGAGCTGTTTATCGGTATAATACTCCGCCAGGTTATCATAGCGTCCGCCTGAGCAGACGGAGCCAATCTCCGGGTGGTCGGTCATAACGGTCTCATAAACGGTGCCGGTATAGTAGTCAAGGCCGCGGGCGATGGTCAGGTCAATGGCAAAATTCTCTTCCGGCACGCCGAACTCACTCAGATAGCGGGTGACGGCGATCAGCTCATCCAGTCCCGCGTCGAAGGTCTCATCCATGCCCCGGTAGTTTTCCAGCCTGGCTATGACCTCCGCGTTGCTGCCGCATATGGCCATGAAGTCCAGCACATTCTCCGCCTTGCAGGGCAGCATCTTCACCTCATCAATCAGAAGCTGCTTTACCTTCTCGGGGCCGATCTTGTCCAGTTTGTCCACCGTGCGCATAATCTCTCCGGCCTTCTCGCTCATGCCGTTCATGGCGTAGAAGCCATTGAGAATCTTGCGGTTATTCACCCGGATCTTGAATCGGGTAATACCCAGCTTTGTGAAGGTATTATAGATAACGGAGGGAATCTCCGCCTCGTTGATGATATCCAGCTTCCCGTCGCCGATGATGTCGATATCCGCCTGATAGAACTCACGGAAGCGGCCTCTCTGGGCGCGTTCACCCCGGTACACCTTGCCGATCTGGTAGCGGCGGAAAGGAAAACTCAGCTCGCTGTAATGGGCCGCCACATACTTTGCCAGCGGCACGGTCAGGTCGAATCGCAGAGCCAGATCGCTGTCCCCCCTGGTGAATCGATAGATCTGCTTCTCCGTCTCACCGCCGCCTTTGGCAAGCAGTACCTCCGCCGATTCTATGACCGGTGTATCCAGAGGAGTGAAGCCATACACCGAGTAGCTTCGGCGCAGAACCTCCATCATGCGCTCCATTTTCATCTGCTGCCGGGGCAGGAGCTCCATAAAACCCGACAGCGTGCGCGGTGACACCTTTGCCATATATAAATTCCTTTCCTGACAATGATTGACGCGGCATGAAAATGCCGCGCCGACCTTTTTATTATTCCGGCATTTTATCTCTTCTGGGGATTGACGATATTGCGCCAGTCAAGGTCGCCCCGGCGCAGACCCTGTACCAGCACTTCCGCCGTGGCAGCGTTGGTGGCAAAGGGGATCTGATACTGGTCACAAAGACGCTCGACCTTGTTGATGTCGTCAAAACCCTTGGGATTCGCCGGGTCGCAGAAAAACAGAACCAGGTCGATTTCATTGAAAGAAATCCTTGCACCTATCTGCTGAGCGCCGCCCTGATCCGCATGGAGATAAAGGGTGATTGGCAAACCTGTCGCCTCCGACACCAGCTTGCCGGTAACATGGGTAGCGCACAGGGAATGTTCCGCCAGTATTCCGCAATAAGCGATGCAGAACTGAACCATAAGCTCTTTCTTTCTGTCGTGTGCCATCAATGCAATATTCATACTTTTCTCCGTTTCATATATTGTTCAAACACAGTCAATCAGCGGGTTAATTATAAACACTGGAAAACCAAACTGCAACAATAAATTTATTTCTTCGCAGCTTTTTTACAAATATCCG
The DNA here is from genome assembly GCA_964515275.1 of uncultured Oscillospiraceae bacterium. Classification (GTDB taxonomy): domain Bacteria; phylum Bacillota; class Clostridia; order Oscillospirales; family Oscillospiraceae; genus Limivicinus. The sequence goes on along the minus strand of CAZESU010000014.1, from coordinate 27,992 downwards.
CCAAATAAAGCATAATTTCGTTCAAATCAGGCAAAATTGATCATTTCAGCAGAGACATTTCAGACTCGGAAGAGTCGCTGTAGCTCTTGATATTGAAGTACACATCCAGGATCTGCCTTGCCATGAAGGAACAGTTGGCACCGGCCTTGCCCCGTTCCACCACGATGGCGATTGCCACTTCAGGATCGTCGTAAGGAGCGTAGCAAATAAAGATGGCGTCGTTGACGATATTTTCGCCTTTCTGTGCGGTACCGGTCTTGGCGGCGGTGCGCTGGGACTGAACCTGGTCTACGAAATACTTGGCAACGTTCGGGTTATTGCCCAGGTCGTTGGCCACTTCCAGCATACCCTCATGCACCGCATCCCAGTTATACTCGGCAGACTCCACGGTGCTGAGCACCTCGGCCTCGCGCGTGTACACCTCTTCGCTGTAATCGTAGTTACGCACGGACTTCAGAATGGAAGCTGTGTGCCTTGTGCCGCTGTTTGCGACAGTTGCGCAGTACTCTGCAAGTTGCAGCGGGGAGAAAATGCTGTCCGACTGACCGATAGCGGCCTGCAGCGTATCACCGATACGCCACTCTGTTCCGGCATAGTCCACGTGGTTGTCACGGTTGGACATATTGCCCGTTGTCTCCACAAGCTCAATACCCGTAGACACGCCAAGGCCGAAATTATGGGCATATTCGCCCAGAGCATCAACGCCCAGGGTGTTGGCGACAGTATAGAAGAAGTAGTTGCAGGAGTGGAGCAGTGCGCCGGTGACGTTCAGCTCCGAGTGGGTATAGTGTTCGCCGTTGCCCATGGAGTTCCAGATCCAGCACTCAGGGGCATAGCCGTCGGCTGCGTACTTGGTGAACACGCCTTCACATTTTATTTCGGTCTCGGTATTGATGATGCCTTCTGTAAGAGCCGCGATCGCCGTGCATGGCTTGAAAGCCGAGCCGGGAGCATAGGCGCCCATGAGCGCACGGTTGAACAGTGGGGCGTTCTCCGCCTCCAGAAGATCCTGATAGTTTTCTATGATGGAGGACACGTCATAGGTGGGCCAGCTTGCAATGGCCAGAGGCTCGCCGGTCTTTACGTTCACCACCACTGCGGCGCCGCCGGTGATTTCCCAGTAGCCGTCCTCTTTATCCCACAGGCCCATGGCCTCCTGCTCCGCCTTCTCTGTTTCGCGTTCGGTCATCAGGATATTGATGCCATTGTCAAGGATACGTTCTACCTGCTCCTGCAGGGCAATATCAATCGTCAGATATATATTGTCGCCGGGCACGGGCTCTTTTGTATAAACGGTGCTGAGTATGGTGCCCGCAGCATTTCGGGTCTCTATAACGGTGCCGTCTTCCCCGTGGAGGTACTCCTCAAAGGCGTATTCCACACCGTCCTTGCCCACCATGGCGTTGTTTGCGTAGCCGAGCAGGGAGTATTTCTCATACTCCTCCTGGGTCATCAGACCCACATAACCCAGCAGATGGGCAGCATACTCGGTGCCGTAATCGCGGATATAAGAACGGGATACCTCTATACCGGCCAGCTTGTTCTCCATGATAGAGGTGATAAGCTCCATGCTGGCATCCTGAACAAACACATAGTCTGCGGTGTTGATCGAGTAGCGGACATTGATGGAGTAGCGAATGCCGGCTATTATCCGCATTTCCTCAGCAGAGTAGTTGTTGTCTATATCATAGCGGGTACGCATATAGCTCATAAGCTCCACGGCAGAAGGGCTTGCCGGCAGACCTGCCGCCTGGAACTCCTTGGCTCTTGTGGTGTCCGCAAAATAGGCCTCCAGCATGGTGCGCTGGATATCGGTCATATTCTCGTCATACTCAAAAGGCGGCTCCATGGTTATCGGCAGATCGTCGGTATAGGTATCACCGAACTGCTCCACCATCTCCACCAGTTCAAGCAGCGTGGCGTTGGGGTCATCGGAGGCAAAAAGCTTGTCCGCGTCGATGGTCAGGTTGTAGCACTCCTTATTGCTCACCAGCACCCGCCCGTACCTGTCAAGGATGTTTCCTCTTTCGGCCGTGACAGTACGCTCTTTTGTAGTAATTGCGTTGCTTTGGTTGTAGTATTCCTCGCCGTCGATGATCTGAAGCTTGTACAGGAACACCAGGTACACCACAAGCAGTATTCCCAGCAGGATAACCATAGTGGCAACTCTGCTGGATTTGATCAGTTTGTTCATAGGGGATCCTTTCTTACTCTATCCACTTTGCCGGCGGAAAATAAGCCAGCACAGACGGAACCAGCGACCACAACGTCTGCAAGATCACCGTATAAAGAAGTGCAAAGGACCAGCCTTCCGCGACCAGTACCTTCAGCATCTGAAAAACACCTGTGATAAGCAGAGCGGCGCATGTCGCCACCATGAAGGCAAAAAAGCGCCTGTTTATAAAAAACTGTGAAATAAAGCCCACCGCAAAAGCGATCGCGGGGAATAACAGGGTAAAGCCTACTGTACTCTCCACATAAGCCATGTCCGTGAAAATACCCAGAACCAGCCCGAATACAGCCCCCCATGAGGCCCCCTCAAACATGCCCACCGCCACTACCGCCGCGGGCAGCACGAAGGGACAGACACCGAGGGGTCGCAGCTGCGTCAGTGCCATAGTCTGAAAGACGAGGGTCAGAAACAGGTACAGCGCATACAGCAGCAGTCTGCGGAGATTGATTTTTGCCAATAGTTCCTTCAAGATTACTCCACCACTTCAAAGCTTTTTATTACAAAAACCTGCACCAAAGAGTCAAAATCGCACTGAGGCTCCACCAGACCGTATTCAATCTGGCCGCCCGCCTCCGTCTGCACGGCAGTAATGGTGCCTATGACAAGACCGGCAGGGAACGCACCGCCGTTGCCGGAGGTGAGCACTTCATCGCCCACGAAGATCTGAGCGCCGTCGGCAAGGAAGGTCAGTTTTGCCAGCTTATCCTTCATAAGGGAAAACTCACCCATCACGATGCCGGAGGTGCCGGTATCACCAACGAAAGCACCCACACTCATATCCACGTCAATCAGGGTACTGACAGTGGCCCAGGTCTCGCCAAGTTCGGTTATCTGGCCCACAACGGCATTATATTCCGTCACCACCGGGTCGCCCAGCTCAATGCCGCTGCTGGCGCCCTTACTTATGGTAAAGGAGTGAGACCAGTTGGAGGAGGACCAGAGAACCACCTTGCAGGACTCAAACTCATAGTCTGTATGCTTGTCCCGCAGGTTCAGAAGTTCCCGCAGGCGGGCATTTTCCTCGGAGGCGGCAATACCGTCGCGGGCGGACTGCTGCGCATCGGCAAGCTGGGTGCGCAGAGACTCATTTTCGGCCATCAGCGAGTCATACTCATACAGATAATTATATATGGTATCAAACCAGTTGACCGCGGAGCTAACCACCTTCTGCACCGGAGAGATCAGCACGCCGGTGGCATTGTGGAAAAGGCTGATGTTCCCGCCCCGGGCGATGGAACTCAGACCGATGATCAGAGCCACTGCCGCAACGATAACACCGATGCGTATTCCGTTTTTCTTAAGATAATCTTTCAAAGAAGTCCAACTCCCTGTTTATTGAGCATTTCACCCAGTCTGCACAGAGGCAGACCCATAACATTGAAAAAGTCCCCATATATGCCGCGGACGAAAAGGGCACCTTTTCCCTGTGCGCCGTAGGCCCCGGCCTTATCCATAGGCTCGCCGGTATCCACATAGCGCTCGATCTCACGGCGGGTGAGCTGGCGGAAGCTGACACGGCTCATCTCTGCCTGCACGTCGATATGTCCGTCGCACATCACTGCAACGCCGGTATATACATGGTGCGTATCGCCGGAGAGGCTTTCCAGCATCTCGATGGCCTCCTGTTTGGAGTGGGGCTTGCCGAACACCTTGCCGTGGTGCCAGACGATGGTGTCTGCCGCGATGATCACATCGCTTCTGTCACAGAGCTTCGACACTTCCCGGGCCTTGGCGGCAGCCAAAGCCATGACCATTTCCTCCGGGTCAGCCCCTTCCGGGGCTTTTTCCTCCCCCTTGGCGGGGATGATCTTCATATCGGTTACTCCCAGCATCTCCAAAAGCTCCTTGCGCCTGGGAGATGCGGATGCCAGAACAACGCGCATTTCTCTCTACCTCTTGGTTCAGTCTACCCCTCTGTAATACAGACCCCGGGTCAGGACGTTGGGTTTATAGTCGGAAAGACCCATATAGCCCTTGGCTACCTCCACACATTCTCTGGCGCTCTCGGTGCTGAACAGCAGCCGGAGGCCCCAAAGTCCCGCGGAGTACAGATCATCTTTTTTATCCGCCAGATACAGCTTATGGGCATTATAAATCACGTTGCGGCAGCCGAATTCCTTGACCACCGGGAACACGGAACCCATCCTGTCGGACATCTGGCCCGGTGTCTGGCAGTTGCAGTGTCCGGCGCTCTCCTTGATGACACACTGGTCAGACACCATCAGCGGCAGGCGGCCGTACACAATAATCTCGGTATCAATAGGCTTTGCCATGGCCTTTATCTGCGCAATCCGCAGTTCAAAAGAGGCAGTAGCGGACAGAAAGCCCGCTTCCTTCAAAACTGCCATGGTATAGGAGTTGAAGGTATTCATGCCGAAATCGGCTCTGACCTTCATTCCGGCCTTTCTCGCCATCAGTACATGGCCCAGATTTCCCACCAGCGCCTCGTTTACCCCATAGTCGAAGAGCTTTTCAAGGGCGCTGTAAACGGTCTGCATCTGGTCATCCGTAATGACGCGGGGCAGCACCGCCACGATCCTTGAGCCGTTGTCGATAAACGGACGCATGATACTGAAATCCTCCGCCATGAGCAGGGCTGGCGCATATATGTAATCCGACTTCAGCTCCGCAAGCTCAGGGCTGAGCTGACCTGCCGTTCGCACCTGGAAGATCTTCACCGGGTCTGTAATAGCCGGTACATTCACCGGGGGTGTGGGCAGACGGAAGGCCCGGCGCTGGGGAGGTGCCGCCCTCTTCTCGGTCAGATCGGAGATGAGCTTGCGTCTCAGCTCATTCACCTCGGAGGCGGGCAGGAAAAGACCGGGGGCGGTCTTCGCCCGGTTTTCCACGCAGTAATACGGGGTGCCGCCGGTCTTGTACATCTGCTCCACCAGATAGGGCTCGGTGAGTCCCTGCCGCTTTGCCCGCTCGGGAACAGGGCCGTAAGCCACAGACTTGTTGCCGTCGTCATCAAAGGCAATGGCTTTGATCTGTTCGCCTTTTTCACACACAGTGTAGAAATGCACGGGGACGCGGCGCCGCTCCCCTTCCGCGTAGCCTTTGCGGGCGGTGGAGAATATCTTATCTGCATCCTTGTCCGGCTCGCCGCGAACGCCGAACATGTCCTTCTTGTCGCCGTTAAAATAACCCTGAGTAAAACCCTGACGCGAGAAGGTCTTTTCCAGCATGTCCATCTCCTCAGCGGTGGGTTTGCGCTTCTCTCTCAGAGCCTTGGAATAGATATCCGTCACAATGGCGGTGTACTCCGGGCGCTTCATGCGTCCTTCAATCTTCAGGCAGGCAACGCCCGCATCCTCCAGCTCCTGAAGCCTGTCCACGAGGCAGTTGTCCTTCAGGGAGAGAGGATAGTCATCCATGCGTCCGCCGAGGCTGTACTGCATACGGCAGGGCTGGGCACACATGCCCCGGTTGCCGCTGCGCCGCCCGATCAGGCTGGACATATAGCACTGCCCGGAATGGCAGAAGCACAGCGCGCCGTGTACAAATACCTCCGTCTCGATAGAGGCGTTTTTCGTTATAAACTTTATCTGTTCAAGACTCAGTTCCCTGGCAAGCACCGCGCGGGTAAGTCCCATCTCCGCAGCGGCCTCTACGCCCGCAAGGTTATGCAGGCTCATCTGGGTACTGGCGTGAAGAGGAATATCCGGCAGAGCCTGACGGATGGCACCTGCAAGGCCCAGGTCCTGAACGATCAGCCCGTCGGCCCCAAGGGCAGAGGCAAGGCGTGCATTCTCAACGGCAGCTTCCATCTCCCGGTCGTTTACGAGGGTGTTCAGGGTCACATACACCTTACAGCCGCGGATACGGCAGTAGCGCATGGCCTTTTCAAATTCCTCATCTGTAAAGTTTTTTGCACCGCGGCGGGCATTAAAGTCACCCATGCCCAGATACACGGCATCGGCCCCGTTCTGCACCGCAGCGATCACAGCCTCCGGAGAGCCTGCGGGAGAGAGTAGCTCTATCATTCTATGTACTCCTCATAATTATCGCATTATATTCACTGTATTATACCACACATAAGCCTATTGCGACAAGTCAAATTTAATGTTATAATATGTACCTCATGAAAAATAAGTATGAAATTTCTTTTAACTTCTTTTTATACGGTGCATTACATGGCTGAAAATCGAACCGACAACTCCATACCAGCCGCAGCTGCGGACAAGCTCATCGCCGCTCACGACGGAGATGTGGCTCTTCTTTACATATACTATTCCCGCACCGGCTGCACCGACGCGGAGCGTGCCGCCCATGATCTGTGCCGCACGCTGAAAGAGATAAACAGCGCCGAGGAAAAGCTCAGCCGCATGGGCCTCTTCCCCGGCGGAACTGTTCCGGCAGCTGCCGCCGGGTCGGAAAAGCTTCCCCCGGAGGATGTCATGCCGGAATACACGGCAGAGGATATTGTCCGCCGCTCCAAAGAGGACGAAAAGTTTTCCGTTATCCTTGCCGAGGCGAAGCGCATATTTGGCAGGAATCTGAACAGCAGTGACATGAAAATGCTCTTCGGTGTCTACGACTATCTGGCTCTCCCTGCCGAGGTCATTCTGGAGCTTCTGAACTACTGTGCAGAAACCGCTACCGAAAAAAACGAAGGCAAGCGCCCTTCTCCCCGCAGCATTGAGAAAGAGGCTTACCGCTGGGCAAACCGGGAGATACTGACTCTTGAGCAGGCGGAGGAATACATCCGCCTGCAGAGATCCCTGCGCGAGGCCTCCAACCGGATCAAAAACGCTCTCGGCATCCACGGCAGGGAGCTTACGCCTACGGAGGCAAAATACGTCGCCTCCTGGCTGAGTATGGGCTTTGAGGAAGATGCCATCCTCATCGCCTACGACAGGACAGTCACCAGCACCGGCGCTCTCAAATGGCCTTATATGAACAAAATCATCTGCTCCTGGCACGAAAAGAATCTGCACACCCCGGAGGAGATTGAGGCCGGCGATGGCAGAAAGCGCCCGGCCCGGAGCCAGAACACAGCCTCCGGCAGAGTAGACATCAACGAGCTCAAGAACATTTTCAACAAGATATGAAAGGCGGGGATATCAATGGCATATGACGGCAAGCTTCTGGCCAGAGCCAGAGCGCAACTGGATCTGATCCGCAGCAGCAACCAGGCGGAGCATCAGCGCCGTCTCAGCCTGGTATACTCCCGCGTGCCTGAGATACAGCGTCTGGACGAGGCCATGCGCCGTCAGATGACGGAGCTTGTGCGCCTGACCATTGCCCGCTCCCCGGATATGAAAGAACGGCTTGCGGCCATGGAGAAGGAGAATCTTGATATTCAGGTACGCCGGGCGGAACTGCTGGTGGAAAACGGCTGGACGGTGGAATATCTGGACGATATCTACTCCTGCCCACACTGCCGTGACACCGGGGTATACAACGGCGGTGTCTGTTCCTGTCTGGAAAAGCTGTATAACAAAGAACTCACAAAGGAGCTGGGCGTTCTCCTTCAGCACGGGGACGAGAGCTTTGAACGCTTCAACCTGAACTATTACGACGCCGCACCTATGAACGGCGGCCCCTCCGCCAAAGAGACCATGTCCATGGTCTATGAGAGCTGCCGCAAATTTGCCGATAATTTCCCCGCCGTCTCCGCAAATCTGCTTTTTCAGGGCGGCACCGGTCTTGGGAAGACCTATCTCTCCGCCTGCATTGCCCGGGTGGTGGCAAACAAAGGCTATTCTGTCTGTTACGACTCGGCAGCCGCGGCACTGGAGGCCTTTGAGCTACAGAAATTTTCCCGGGATGCGGAGACGTCGGAGGCCGCTTCGGTCAAGGTGCACCGCATGCTGGACTGTGATCTGATGATACTGGACGATCTGGGTACCGAAATGATAAGCTCCATATCCACCAGCGCCCTGTACACGCTTTTGAACACAAGGCTTGTAAACGGGAAAAAGACCATTATCAGCACCAATTGTACCGACGAAGAACTTCAGAAGAAATACTCAGCCCAGATTTGCTCCCGCATCAAGGGCGAGTTTCTGCGTCTGCCCTTTGTAGGACAGGATATAAGGCTTATACGGAAAGGAGTTTGAGTCATGCAACACGAGATAACCGAAGTTATCCCCCTGCTGGACGAGCAGGGCAATCTTTCCGAGGCGGGCTATGCCAAAAAGCTGCTGCCGGTTTACCGCCGGGACAGAATCAAGGTCAGCAAAACCCGCATCAAGGAGTGGGACTACTACCTTATCAACAACGGACGCTTTGCCCTGGCTCTCACCGTGGACGACAACGGCTACATGGGTCTGGACTCCATCTCTCTGCTGAATTTTGAAGAGGGCTGGGAGATTACCAAAAGCCCCATGAGCTTCATGCCTCTGGGCAGGCTGAAGATGCCGGAGACCTCTGCCGTCGGCGATGTACAGCATTCCGGCGCAAAGCACAGCATTACCTTTAAAAACGATGGCAGCGGCAAGCGTGTTCTCTCCGCCCGGATGAGCGATTTCGGCCCGGAGGGGCTTCTGTGCGCCAATATCGAACTGACGGACGCGCCGGAAGAGAGTATGGTCATCTGCACCCCCTTTGAAAAGGCGGGTCACTTCTATTACAATCAGAAAATTAACTGTATGCGCGCCAAAGGCGAGGTCTATTACGGCGGACGCACTTATGTTTTTGACCCCGCCGAGAGCTTTGCCGTTCTGGACTGGGGCCGCGGTGTCTGGACCTATCACAACACCTGGTACTGGGGCTCCGCCTCCTACCATGTGGACGGGGTGCCCTTCGGCTGGAACATCGGCTACGGCTTCGGCGACACCTCCGCTGCCAGCGAGAACATGCTCTTTTACGACGGGAAGGCCCACAAGCTCAGTCAGGTGAAGTTCAACATCCCCGGGGATGAGAAGGATTTTCTGTCTCCCTGGACCTTCACTTCCGATGACGGGCGCTTTGAGATGGATTTCAAACCCGTGCTGGACAGAGCCTCCTGCACCGACGTGAAGCTCATCAAATCCGACCAGCATCAGGTATTCGGTCTTTTCACCGGAAAAGCCGTTCTGGACGACGGCAAGGTGATTGAGATAAAAGACTTCCCCGGCTTTGCCGAAAAAGTTGAAAACAAGTGGTAAAACCCGGGCGGTACTCTTCCATACAGAAAGGGTGATCTTCTATGAAAATGACACGTGTACGGAGGGTCCGCGTAACCTGACCCTCCAATATAAAAATTCGGAGGATCAACCATTTTTGAACTTTCAAAAAAGTTCAAAAATGACACTTTATTGGACGTGAAAGACACCCTTCCCGGGTTTCTTTCACCGTATCTTCCTTCCCGTTGTCTTGCTGTCTGCCTGTTTTTCGGCAGTCAGACGCCGGGGAGTCATCTCCCCGGCGTCGCTATACTTACTTTTATTTCATGTCTTTCCGGCGTGTTTTTTTATGGCTTCGAACGTCTCATCGCTGATATCATGCTCGATTTTGCAGGCATCCTCCGCTGCCACCTCCGGGTCAACCCCGATGCGGATGAAAACCTCCGTCAGAAGCTGATGGCGCTCATAGGTGCGCTCCGCCACACGGCGTCCCTCCGCCGTCAGCGTAAGGTAGCCGTTTGAGTCCATCTCCAAATAGCCGCCATTTTTCAGCAAGCCCACAGCCCGGCTGACACTGGGTCTGGAGTAGCCCATATACTCCACCACGTCGATGGAACGTACCGGCTGACCCTTTTGAGACAATATATGAATTGTTTCGAGATACATCTCTCCCGATTCCTGCAAACGCATCAAATCGCCCCCTTGACTTTTTGGGATTTGGATATTTGGATATATTTAATTTAGATTAACACATTTTCATTTTTATTTCAAGCAATAGCGGGCGCAATGTGACATATAGAATTCAAATCTTAAACAAAAAACAAACAAATCCTGCAAATTCCACTTGTAATATACTTTGATTGCCTGTATAATGACAATGCTTAAAAATTTAGAATCAAATCTTATTGGGGGGAATACCATGGCTAAATATAAACGCCGCTTTGGCGACAGAAAAGAAGGACGGCTCCTCCGGTCTCTGCCAGCTTTTAATAAGTTTATACCCTTTATAATGCCTACCCGTAACGACGGCTGCAATCAATATGAGGAAAGTTTTGAGGTATCCACAGTAGACCGCCGCCTCCGCAAACTCCGTGTTGACGGATACAAGGGCATCGGCATCCTGCACTTCATCATTGCCGCATACATAAGAGGTCTTTCCATGCTGCCCGGCATCAACCGCTTCGTAGTGGGCCGCCGCATCTATGCCAGAAACAACATAGAAGTCGTCATGACCGTAAAGCGCAGCCTCTCCCTGGACGCCACCGAGACCACCATAAAAGTCCAGTTTGAGCCTACGGACACGATCTTCGATGTTTATCGGAAGATGAACGAGAAGATTGACGAGATAAAGGCCAGCGAGGGCAACAACAACACCGAGGATATAGCGGAAGCTCTGGCAAGGCTTCCCCGCTTCCTGCTCCGCTTTACCATCACCATTCTCCGCATTCTTGACTACTTCGGCTGGCTGCCTGAGATCATTACCGATGCAAGCCCCTTCCACGGCTCCATGATTATCACCGATCTGGGCTCCCTTCGTATCGGCCCTGTCTACCACCACATCTATAACTTCGGTACCCTGCCCGTTTTCATAGCATTCGGCGCCAAGCGCCATGCCTATGAGCTTGACCGGCACGGAAACATGGTGGATCACAAGTATGTGGACTGCAAGCTGGTTCTGGATGAGCGCACTGTTGACGGTCACTACTACGCGCAGTTCCTACAGGCCTTCCGCTATATATTCCAGCACCCTGAAATCCTTGAGACGCCTCCCACCAAGGTCATAGAGGATGTTCGCTGAAGGAAACGAATATAATGACTCCCGGGAACACTTCACAGTGAAGTACCCGGGAGTAAATTTTATTTTGTCAGGTTTTCGCCGATTTTATATACATCGCCCGCGCCCACTGTCAAAATGATGTCGCCCGGCTGGGCAATCCGGCGCAGAACAGTTTCCAGTTCGGTAAAGGTGGAGAAGAACAGCGAGCCTTCCACCTTCTCGGCAAGAGCAGATGCGGAGATACCGATGGTGTTCTGTTCTCTGGCAGCAAATATTTCCGCCAGCAGCAGTACATTGGGCCGTTTGAGCTGTTCCACAAAATCGTCGAACAAGGCTGCTGTACGGCTGTAAGTATGGGGCTGGAATACGAGGATGCTGCGCTTGTAATTAAGCTGTTCCACCGTATCCAGCAGAGCCTTCAGCTCACCGGGGTGGTGGGCATAATCGTCATATACATCGGCGCCGTTGAATTTTCCCTTGAACTCAAAGCGGCGGCCTGCACCGTTAAAGCCGGCAAGACCGTATTTCACCGCATTGGGCCGGATGCCAAGGCATATGGCAGCGGCGGTGGCCGCAAGCGCATTTTTCACATTGTGTACGCCGGGAACATGCAGCGTCACATCGGTAAACTTTTCGCCCTTATACATAATGTCAAAGTGGGAATTTGCACCGAGATACGTAATGTTCTCCGCAAAGATATCCGCGCTGCTGCTCAGGCCGAAGGTGATCATCTTCCTGTCAACACCGCGCAGAGCGTCCATCGTGTTTTTATCATCCATATTTGCAACGACATAGCCGTCCTCAGGCGTGCGGGAGGCAAACTCCCGGAAGGAGTGCTTCACATCCTCCAGATCCTTGAAGAAGTCCAGATGGTCCGCTTCCACATTGAGGATAACTGCCACGGTGGGATGGAAAGACAGGAAGGAGTTATAATACTCGCATGCCTCCATGATGATGGTATTTCCGTGCCCAACCCGGTGCCCTGCGTTGAGCAGAGGCAGGGTGCCGCCGATCATAACGGTCGGGTCTCTGTCTGCAGCCATGAGGATATGGGTGCACATAGAGGTCGTGGTAGTCTTGCCGTGGGTGCCGGAGATGCAGAGAGCATTGGCATAGTCTTTGGAGATGGCCCCCCAGGCCTGCGTGCGCTCGAAAACAGGTATGCCCTTCTCACGGGCAGCAATAATCTCGGGATTATCATCATGGACCGCGGCGGTACGCACGATAAATTCCACATCGTCGGTGATGCTCTCCGCATGATGTCCGGAGATGACTTTGATACCCCGCTCACGCAGAGAGCGGACATTGGCAGTTTCGTTCATATCGGACCCGGTAATGTTGATGCCCATACCGCAGAGCACTTCTGCCAGAGAAGACATGGACACTCCGCCGATGCCCACAAGATGGCCCCTTCTGCCGGGGGAAAGGAAATTGTCAAATTCTATCATATAAACAAGCTCCAAATGAGTATTGATGTGATGCCTTCAAAATGCTAAAATACAGATGGTATTATAATACCCCGACGGGATCATTGCAATATATTTTATTGACCAAAAAATTATTGACGGCAAACAGGAGCGTACATAAATGGCTGGAAACACCCCTCCAAAACATGTTAAGCACATCATGATAACCATTCAGGCAAGAGGGTACAGAGCCTTTCTTGTAGGCGGCTGCGTGCGGGACATGATTCTGGACGTGCAGCCTCAGGACTGGGATATCTGCACCAGCGCTCTGCCGGAGCAGGTGATGGAGATTTTCCCCGATTCCCGTCCCACCGGACTCAAACACGGGACTGTGACCGTAACGGAGAACGCAAAAAGCGTGGAGGTCACCACCTTTCGCAGCGAGGGCAGCTATGCCGACCACCGGCACCCGGATTCGGTGAGCTTTGTGGGCGACCTTACCACCGACCTGAGCCGTCGGGATTTCACCATGAACGCCATCGCCGTTTCCACTGACGGCCTTGTGGCAGACCCCTTCGGCGGTATAGACGATATAAAAAACAAACTCATTCGCTGTGTGGGTGAGCCGGAACTGCGCTTTGAGGAAGACGCGCTGCGTATGTTCCGTGCTTTCCGGTTTTCCGCCAGACTTGGTTTTGAGGTTGAGCCCGTCACCAGGGCCGCAATCATAAAAAAGGCTCCCTTGGCCTCCGCTCTGGCAGCGGAGCGGGTCAGGGATGAGATTGAAAAGATTCTGCTTACGGCCCGCCCGGAAGGACTGTTCGAGCTGATCGATGCAGGACTGCTGGACAAATATCTGCTCTGCCGCCTTGGGGAAGACCGGTTCCTGCGGCGCATATCCAGGCTGCCGAAGAAAGCCCTCCCCCGCTGGGCCGCATTCTGCCGTATTCTGGAGCAGGGCCGTTGCATCCGCTCCACGGAGGATTTTCTCCTGATGCTGAAACTGGACAGCCGCACTGTCCGCTGCTGCGCAGACTGCTCACAGATACTGGGACAGGAGCCGCCGGAGAGCAGCGTCGCATGGAAACGACTGCTGTGCCGCAAGGGCGTGGATACCGTAACCTGCGCTGCCCAATGCCGTGACGCTTTATACGGCGGAGAATGCCACAAGGCCCTGAAAGCCGTGCTCAAAAGCGGAGAATGCTTTTCCATGAAGCATCTGGCCGTCACAGGGGACGATCTGCTGGCTCTGGGCATACACGGCCGTCAGCTTGGCGAGATGCTGAATTTTTTGCTGGATTACGTGATGGAATATCCCGAAAACAACAGGAGAGAGCTGCTGCTCTCCCTTGCAAAATGTTCGGAGGAGAGTTGAGCAAATGGATAGCTGGGAAAAATTAAAGGAGGATTGTGCCGGCTGCCGCCGCTGCGGTCTCTGTGAGACAAGGCACAATCTGGTGTTCGGCGTGGGCCGGGAGGACGCGGAGGTCATGTTCATCGGCGAAGGTCCCGGCGAACAGGAGGACCTGAAAGGCGAGCCCTTTGTAGGTCCTGCCGGAAAACTGCTGGACACCATGCTGGAGATCATTGACCTGGACCGGGAGATGGTGTATATTGCCAACATGGTCAAATGCCGCCCTCCCCGGAACCGGGATCCGCTGAATATCGAGCAGGACGCCTGTGTCCAGTGGCTCCAGCGCCAGGTAGAACTGGTGGACCCGAAGATCATTGTATGCCTGGGGCGTATCGCCGCCATGGGGCAGATCGACCCGGAATTTCGCATAACGCGGGAGCACGGACAGTGGTACGAGCGGGACGGCAGGTTATACATGGCAACCTACCATCCCTCCGCCCTGCTGAGAGACCCGGGAAAGCGCCCGGAGGCTTTTGAAGATTTGCGTACGCTACGGAGCAAAATACGGCAGATCTGTAATAATACCTATTGAGAAAGCAAGAATAAATATATGGTACAGTTCAAAACCGTCACCCTGTGCGACAAAAAATGGGTGGATGAGATCGTTATGTCCGAGGACAGTCCCAGTGCGGACTATAATTTTGGCAATATCTATATCTGGGACAAGCACTACCGCCAGCTGGTGTGCCGCTTCGGCGAACGTATGCTGACGAAGCTGCGCTACGACGGCAACCCCACTTTTGTGTTCCCCATCGGCACCGGACCCCTCCGTCCGGCGGTGGAAGCACTGAGAGAGTTTGCCGTACTCAAGGATTACCCCCTCTGTCTGCGCGGCATAACCGAAAAGCACCGGCAGCAGCTGGAGGAGGAATACCCCGGCCGCTTTGATTACAAAGAGGATACCGACTGCGGCGACTATATATACCGGGCGGAGAGGCTTTCCACCTACTCGGGCAAGGCGCTTCACGGCAAAAAGAATCACTGCAACCGCTTTGAGGCAGAAAACGACTGGGATTTCGTGCCCATGACCCGTGAGCTTATCCCCGGCTGTCTGGACATGCTGGATCTGTGGTCGGAGGAAAATGCCCAGCGGCTCGACAAGAGCATTGCCTATGAACACGATGCCATCATCCGCGCCTTTGCCGCCTATGAGCAGTTAGGCCTCGAGGGCGGCGTTCTGCGCATATCCGGGAAGATTGTGGGCTTTACCGTGGGTGAATTTGCCTGCCGGAACACCTTTGACGTACACTTTGAAAAGGCGGAGAGCAGCATAAACGGGGCCTACCCCATGGTATGCCGGGAGCTGGCAAGGATGCTGATGGCAAAATATCCTCAGCTTGAATACATGAACCGGGAGGATGACATGGGCTTTGAGTCTCTGCGTCAGTCCAAGCTGTCCTATAAGCCGGAGTACCTGTTGAAAAAATACACCGCGAGGTGGAAAGATGACTGATTTTATCATCCGTGAATACCGCAGGGAGGATATCCCCGCGCTGAGTCTGCTGTGGAAAAAGACTTTTAATGACAGCGACGAGCTCATTGCAGACTTTTTCCGCATACTGCCGGATATGGGCACAGGCCTCGCGGCAATCATGGATGAAAAAATCGTGGGCGCCGCCTATGTGATAACAGGTATGGAGCTGACGGACGGGGAAAGCGCCTCCGCAACGGCCGGATATATCTACGCCGTGGCTGTGGATGAGGACTGCCGCGGCCTTGGCATGGGCTCTGCCCTGACCCGCTCTGCCGGGGAAGCGGGGCACCGGCTGGGGGCGGATTTTATATGCACGCTGCCTGCAAGTGAGAGCCTTTACGGCTGGTACCGGGAGCTTCTGGGCGTGGAACCGGCCCTTTACCGCAGGATCCTGAAGGCAGAATGTGCCCCGGTGAAGCCTGCGATGCCCCTGCGTGTGACGGAATACATGCTCCGGCGGGAAAGGCTGCTGAGCGGAAAGCCCCACCTGCGCCTGTCCTACCCTGCCCTGGCGTTTCAGCATCGGCTGTGTTCTGCCTATGGGGGAGGCTTCTTCGCGGTGGACGGCGGTATCTGCGCTGCCTATATGGAGGATGGGACTGCGGTAATACGGGAGCTTCTGATCACGGATGAGCATGAGATAACCTCTGCCGCGGCGTCTGTGGGCGCGGCAATGAGTGCAAAAAACTTCGTGCTGTACAGCCCTGCAGCGGCGGGCGAACCGTATATGGCAGCCCAGCCGGGCGCTATCCCCCCGGACTGCGTGTGGAATCTGTCCTTTGATTGAATGGAAAACACTTAAACTTTGATCATTTTACATTTCTGTAACAGAATGAGTGTTTTTTACGAAACAACTGTCGGGTAATATAATACTCGCAAGTAACAGTTTTTCATCTTTTTCATTTTGTCCTCAACCATATAAACGAAACGGAGCAGCTCTGAGTTGCTCCGTTTTGTTTATGATTTTAAGGAAAAGCTGTTTCTTTTTCGGCAATATAGATGTTTTCTTGCCAGTACCGTTTGCTCGTGGTATAATAATTTCTCATTTGATTTCATAAACAAGTAGTGATACATTCTAAATTTTTGGAGTGCGAGAACATGAACCTGAGAGCCATATTAGCCATTATACTCTGCAAGACCCTTCGCCTTGTATCCCGCCTTCTGCACAGGGGCGGTACCGCCATGCCCGGCCGCTGGGCGCTGAAAATCTGCCCCAATCTGCTGGAGCTGCTGGCAAGGGGCGTGAAAAGCATCGCCATCACAGGAACCAACGGCAAAACCACCAGCGCCCGCATGATCGAGCAGGCCTTTTCCGAAAAAGGTCTGAATTATTTTGCAAACCGCTCCGGCGCCAACCTGATCAGCGGTATCACCACGGAATTTGTTATAAATTCCACTCTGACGGGAAAAGCTCTGAGGGAGTACGCCGTTATCGAGTGCGACGAGGCTGCCGCAAGGAAGGTCTTTTCCCAGCTGAAGCCCAAAGTTGTGGTGGTCACAAACCTTTTCCGCGACCAGCTCGACCGCTATGGCGAGGTGACACACACACTGGAAAACATCCGCGTGGCCATGCAGGGCGCGCCGGAGGCCATCCTCTGTCTCAATGCGGACTGTTCGCTGACCGCCTCTCTGGCGGACGACCTGCCTAACAAGGTCATTTATTTCGGCATCGATCAGGGCGCTGCCCCCTCAAGGCCGAAGCCTGAAATCTCCGATGCCACCCACTGCATCCGCTGCAAGACCGAATATGAATACGACTATATCAGCTATGGGCATCTGGGCGGATTTCGCTGTCCCAAGTGCGGCTACCGCAGGCACAATGCGGATTTCGCCGTTACAGACATAACAGAGCAGCGCCCTGACGGCAGCACGGTTGTTATGAACATTCAGGGCGAAAAACGGATCGTCAACGTGAATCTGCCTGCCATGTATAATATCTATAACGCCATCGGCGCCGTGACTGCGGTGGTGGAGATGGGTCTTGGGGTCGACGCGGCGGTGGATGCCCTCGCGGACTTCAAATGCGGCTTTGGACGCATGGAACGGTTTCAACTGGGCAAGGCCGGCACAAGGATGATGCTGGTGAAAAACCCCGCAGGCTGCAATCAGGTCATCGAATTTCTCGAAAACATAAAGGAAAAGTTTGTTCTTGTGGTCTGCCTGAATGACCGGGGAGCGGACGGTACCGACATCTCCTGGATATGGGACGCGGATTTTGAGGGGCTCACCTCTCTGGGCGGCTGGCTCGACAAGGTGATTGTCTCCGGCGACAGGGCAAGCGACATGCGGGTGAGAATCAAATACGCCGGTATCCCCGACGAGCGCATCAGCGTGCAGCGGGATTATGAGGCGCTGGTAAAATGGATTGAGAGACAGGACATGCCTGTATTTATCATGCCCACCTACACCGCCATGCTGGAGTTGCGGCAGGTTGTGATCAAACACTGCGGCGGCGCGGATTTCTGGGAGTAAGGGAGGCACAGACATGGAACTTAAGATTTGCCATATGTACCCCGACGTACTGAATCTATACGGTGACAGGGGCAACATGATATGCCTGACAAAGCGCCTGCAGTGGCGCGGGATAGATGCCAGCGTTACCAAGCTGCCCATCGGTGCAAAGGCCAGCCTTGCAGGCTTTGACCTGGTGTTCATCGGCGGCGGGCAGGACTTTGAGCAGCAGGTGCTGCTGGAAGATCTGCACCGGGGCAAGGACAGGGAGATCATCTCCGCCATTGAGGACGGGGTCGCCTTCCTCACCATCTGCGGCGGTTTCCAGATGCTGGGCAGCTATTACGAGACCTACGACGGCAAGCGCTGTGATTTTATCGGGGCGCTGGACCTGCACACCGTGGGCTCCAAAACCCGTATGATTGGAAATTATAAATTTCAATGCGGCGCTGATGCCGGCGGAAGCGTCATCGTGGGCTTCGAAAACCACAGCGGCAAGACAAGGCTCGGCAGCGGCGTGAAGCCTTTGGGCACGGTACTGGCAGGTTATGGCAACAACGGCGAGGACAAGGGCGAGGGTGTACACTATAAAAACGTGTTCGGCACCTACAGCCACGGCCCCCTGCTGCCCAAGAATCCGGAATTCTGCGACTTTTTGCTGAAAGCCGCTCTTGAGCGGAAATACGGCAAGGCGGAGCTTGCTCCGCTGGACGACAAAGCGGAGCTTTTCGCCCACGACGAGATGTGCGCCAAGCTTTGACAGGGAAGGAAATTACCAATGATACGGTTTTACAACGGAAAAATACTCCGCTTCGGCAGCGGGATGAATATCAGCGAGGGCGAGTTATGGACCGAGGGCGGAAACATTGTCCATGTGGGTCCGGCGCCGGAAAAACTGCCGGAGTTTCAGCGGCAGATTGACCTGAAAGGAGATCTGCTGATCCCCGGCTTCAAAGATGCCCATACCCACACCGCCATGACCTTTCTCCGCTCCCTGGCGGACGACATGCCCCTGGACAAGTGGCTCAGCGAGCAGGTCTGGCCCAACGAGGCAAAGCTCACCGGCGAGGCGGTGTACTGCTTTACAAGGCTTGGCATTCTGGAATATCTGTCAAGCGGCATCACCGCCGCCTTTGACATGTATCTCAAAAACGATTACTACGCCAAGGCCTGCGTGGACTGCGGCTTTCGCACAGTGATGTGTTCCGGGCTGAATAATTTCGACAGCGACCCGGAGAATATCGAACGGGAATATCTGAAATTTAACCATCAGCACGAGCTGTTGTCCTACACGCTGGGTATCCACGCGGAATATACCACCTGCATGGAGCGCATGGAGTACATGGCCTCCCTTGCGGAGAAATACAAGGCCCCCTGCTACATGCACTGTGCCGAGACGAAAAATGAGGTGGAGGGCTGCATCGAACGCTACGGGCTGACCCCTCCCCTGCTTCTGGACAAGGTGGGCCTTTTCCGCTACGGCGGAGGCGGCTTCCACTGCACGTGGATGAGTGACGAGGATGTGGCGCTTTTTGCCCGCAAGGGGCTTTGGGCCATCACGAATCCCGCCTCCAACCTGAAGCTTGCCAGCGGCATTGCCCCTATCTGCCGCATGCAGAGGGCCGGGGTGAAGCTTGCCATCGGTACAGACGGTGCCGGCAGCAACAACGCACTGGATATGTTCCGGGAGATGTATCTTGTCACCGCCCTGCAGAAATACGCGGAAAACGACGCCTCCGCCTGCCCTGCCGACAGCGTTCTGGAGATGGTCTGCGTGGGCGGGGCCAGAGCTATGGGACTTAACGAATGCGATGATATCGCCCCGGGTAAAAAAGCCGACCTTGTGGTCATTGATCTGCATCGGCCCAACATGCAGCCCATCAACAATATCGGCAAAAATCTGGTATTTGCAGGTTCGAAGGAGAATGTGCGCCTGACCATGGTAAACGGCAAAGTCCTTTATGAAAACGGAGAGTATTTCATCGGCGAGGAACCGGAGCGCATCTACGCCGAGGCAAATGACTTTATGCGGAGGCTGAAAGCATGA
The DNA here is from genome assembly GCA_964515275.1 of uncultured Oscillospiraceae bacterium. Taxonomy (GTDB): domain Bacteria; phylum Bacillota; class Clostridia; order Oscillospirales; family Oscillospiraceae; genus Limivicinus. The sequence goes on along the minus strand of CAZESU010000014.1, from coordinate 8,138 downwards.
AAAAGATAGACCTGCATGTTCACACCACCGCGTCCGACGGCACCGCAAGCCCGGCAGAAGCTGTCAAACTTGCCTGTGAGACCGGCCTTGCCGCTATTGCTATCACCGACCACGATACCGCCTCCGGCTATTCTGAGGCGGCGGAGGCCGGGTCACAGTACGGCGTTGAGGTAGTCCCCGGCATAGAGATCAGCACCAAATACGGCAGAGCGGTGCACATTCTGGGCTATTATATTGACCCCACCTCTGAGAAGCTGACTCCGGTATTGGACTGGGTTGTCCGGGACCGGGACGAGCGCAACAAAAAAATGGCAGAGCTGATGGCGGCGGACGGTCTGCCCGTCAGTTATGAGGAGATGCATCGGCACTTCGGTGCGGTCATCGGCCGCCCTCATTTTGCCGAGGTGCTTGTGGAGCTGGGGCTTGCAAAGGATGTGCGGGATGCCTTTGACCGCTATGTGGAAAAGGGTCAGAAATATTACCTGCCCAGAAATTTTCTCAGCATAGAGCGTTCCATAGAGATTATCTGTGAGGCGGGCGGCGTTGCCGTTCTGGCCCATCCTTTTCAGTACAAACTGGACGATGCGGGTCTTCGTGAGCTGATCGAGCATTGCATGGAAAGCGGCCTGCGGGGCATGGAGTGCCGCTACTCCGGTTATAGTAAGGAGCAGTCCGACTATCTGGAGCGTCTTGCGGGGGAATACGGCCTTATTAAGACCGGCGGCAGCGATTTTCACGGCGAGGTCAAGAAGCATATCTCCCTCGGTACCGGCACCGGCGGGCTGGACGTGCCCTATGAATACCTTGAGATTCTGCGCGAGGCTATCGGAAAATAACTCTTTTTGGAAGGTTATGCTATGGAACCCTTTATTCGAGAAAACCTCCTTCCCCTTTGGGATTACATGCACATGAACATGGAGCTGTCCAAAGCCGACTGTATTGTGGGCTTTGGCTGCTATAACGACGACATCGCCATCCGGTGCGCAGAGCTTTACCATCAGGGCTGGGCGCCGAGAGTGCTATTCACCGGCGGACTGGGGCGCAACACGCTGGGGCTCTGGACGGAGACCGAGGCTGCCCGTTTCGGTGCCATTGCGCTGGCACAGGGCGTTCCGGAAGAGGCCATCCTTCTGGAGGACAAGGCCACAAATTCAGCGGAGAATATTCTTTTTACCCGAAAGAAACTGGAGGAGCTGGAACTGCCCCACGGGAAGATTATCGCCGTACACAAACCCTTTATGGAGCGCAGGCTCTACGCTGCTCTGAAGGTCTACTGGCCCGAGGTGGAGGCGGTGCTCACCTCACCGCAGCTTGGCCTTGACGAGTACATCCGAAATTCCGTAGCGCAGGGTCTCAGCGAGCAGATGGTGATCGACGTGATTGTGGGAGACTTCCAGCGCATGGAGGTCTATGCCAGAAAGGGCTATCAGATACCACAGTACATTTCGCCTGAACTGAAAAGCTGCTATAACGCTCTTGTCGCCGCAGGCTGCACCAGCGAGCTGGTTGCGGATTGACCGGCTAAAGGTTGACAAAGGAAAATAATCGTGCTAATATAGCACAAATTGATTTTTAAGACGATACGGGATATCGGCAAAATCGAGCTATATTGACCCATGGTGCGGTACGCCGCGCCGTAAATTTGTATGCTTGCTCTGCCGGTTTTCGGCAGAGCCTTTTGTTTGTCCCGACAAGATGGTGATGGTTATGACCGCAGTCAAAAGCACACAGACAAGCCTTTTTTACCGCGCAGCAAGCACTTTCCCCGCCTGCTGTGCCGATCATCGTTTCTATTCTTCCCGACGTGGCAAAGTGTTTGAATCGCTTTGCCGGTCGGGATTTTACTTTGTTCGGAGGGAGTATATATGGTAAAGGAATTTGACAGAAAGCTGGTCCTTGAGGACGGCGCGGAATACTACGGCTACGCTTTTGGTGACAGAAGCGACGCTGTGGCCGAAATTGTTTTCAACACCTCCATGGTGGGCTATCAGGAGATTGTCTCCGACCCCTCCTACACCTATCAGACCGTGGTGATGACCTATCCGCTCATCGGCAACTACGGCATGGCGGACGAAGACTTTGAGACAAGAACCCCCACCATCGGCGGACTGGTGGTAAGAGAATACAACGACTCCCCCTCCAACTTTCGCTACACCAAGACCCTGTCCGAGATCATGGAAGAGAGCCGCATCCCCGGCATTTACGGCGTTGACACCAGAAAGCTGGCTCGCTCCATCCGGGACATCGGCAGCCGTAAGGCTTTGATCACCAACGCAGATACGCCCCAGGAGGAGGCCATGAGCATCCTCGCCGCCACGGCACTGCGCCGTGACGCAGTGGCAAAAGTCAGCTGCAAAAAACGCTGGTACTCCAGAACCCCGAACCCCAACTTCAACGTGGTGGCGGTAGACTGCGGCATCAAGCTGAACATTGTCCGCTCCCTGAACGCACGGGGCTGCAACGTGACCGTTGTCCCATGGAATACCTCGGCCGAAGAAGTGGAGAAGATGAAGCCGGACGGTCTGTTTCTCTCCAATGGTCCCGGTGACCCGCAGGACGTGCAGCCGGTGATCGAACTGGTAAAGAAGCTTCGGGGCAGGCTCCCCATTTTCGGCATCTGTCTGGGCCACCAGATGATCAGCCTTGCCTACGGTGCGGAGACCTACAAGCTGAAATTCGGCCACAGAGGCGGCAACCACCCGGTGAGAAATCTGGACACCGGCAAGATTGAGATCACCTCCCAGAACCACTCCTACGCTGTGGATGAAAAGAGCCTTGAGGGCACCGGCCTGATCGTTACCCACATCAATTTGCTTGACGGCACGGTGGAGGGCGTAAAGTGCGAAAAGGACAAGATTTTCAGCGTGCAGTACCACCCGGAGAGTGCCCCCGGTCCTCAGGACAGCGCCTACCTGTTCGACCGGTTCATTGACATGATGAAGGAGGCAAAACACAATGCCTAAGAGAACAGATATACATAAGATTCTCGTCATCGGCTCCGGCCCCATCGTCATCGGACAGGCTGCCGAGTTCGACTACGCCGGCACCCAGGCCTGTCTGGCTCTGAAGGAAGAGGGCTACGAGGTAGTGCTCTGCAACTCAAACCCCGCCACCATCATGACCGATACCGCCATTGCCGACAAGGTCTACATGGAGCCGCTGACTCTGGAATACATTGCAAAAATCCTCCGCTACGAGCGCCCCGACGCCATTGTCCCCGGCATCGGCGGACAGACCGGATTGAATCTGGCGGTACAGCTTGAAAAGAAAGGCGTTTTGAAGGAGTGCCAGGTGGAGCTGCTGGGCACCAGCAGCAAGAGCATTGAGCAGGCAGAGGACAGAAAGCTTTTCAAGGAGCTGTGCCAGCGCCTTGGAGAGCCGGTTCTTCCCTCCGAGATTGCGGAGAGCATGGAGGAGGGACTCCTTGCCGCAGAACACATCGGCTACCCGGTAGTGCTGCGCCCCGCCTTTACCCTGGGAGGCACCGGCGGCGGCTTTGCCAATGACGAGCAGGAGTTTCGCGAAATCATGAAAAACGCTCTGGCCCTGTCCCCCGTCCATCAGGTTCTGATTGAAAAGAGCATCAAGGGCTATAAGGAGATCGAGTACGAGGTGATGCGGGACGCAAACGACACCGCCATCACCATCTGCAATATGGAAAACATCGACCCGGTGGGTATCCACACAGGTGACTCCATCGTGGTCTGTCCCTCCCAGACCCTGACCAACAAGGAATACCACATGCTGCGCGACAGCGCCCTGAAAATCATCCGCGCACTGAAAATTGAGGGCGGCTGCAACGTGCAGTTTGCCCTTGACCCCCACTCCTTCCGCTACTACCTCATTGAGGTGAACCCCCGCGTCTCCCGCTCCTCGGCTCTGGCCTCCAAGGCCAGCGGCTACCCTATTGCCAGAGTGTCCGCCAAGATCAGCGTGGGCATGACCCTTGACGAGATTCAGATTGCCAACACCCCGGCTGCCTTTGAGCCTGCTCTTGACTACGTTGTCACCAAGATGCCCCGCTTCCCCTTCGATAAGTTCACCTCCGCAGACAACCGGCTCAGTACCCAGATGAAAGCCACCGGGGAAGTGATGAGCGTGGGCCGCACCATCGAAGAGAGCCTGCTTAAGGCTATCCGCTCTCTGGAGATCGGCGTATACCACCTGCACATGAAGAAATTCGACGATATGAAGTCTGATGAGCTGCTGCAATACGTGTCCGAGGGCACCGACGACCGCATCTATGCCATCGCCCAGCTTCTCAGAAACGGCATAGACATGGGTCTGATTGCCGACGCCACCCAGATCGACCTGCTGTTTATCGAAAAGCTGCGCAACATCGTCCTTGAGGAAGAGGAGCTTCGCTGCCGTCCCTGGGACATGGCAGTGCTGGCCGATGCCAAGCGCATGGGCTTTTGCGACAGAGCCATTGCAGACCTGTGGAACACCGGTGAGCTTGCAGTATACAAAAAGCGCATATCCAAAGGCATCATGCCCGTATATAAGATGATTGACACCTGCGCCTCGGAGTTTGAAAGCTATATCCCCTATTTCTATTCCACCTATGAGCAGGAGAACGAGTCCATCGTATCCGACCGGAAAAAGGTCATTGTTCTGGGCTCCGGCCCCATCCGCATCGGGCAGGGTGTGGAATTTGACTACTCCACTGTCCACGCGGTCAGCACCATCAAGAAGGCCGGCTACGAGGCCATTATTATCAACAACAACCCGGAAACCGTCTCCACCGATTACACGACCTCCGACAAGCTGTATTTTGAGCCCCTGTGCGTGGAGGATGTGATGAACATTGTCCTGATGGAAAAGCCGGAGGGCGTTATTGCCTCTCTGGGCGGACAGACTGCCATCAATCTGGCCCAGCCTCTGATGGATCGGGGCGTGAAGATCATCGGCACCGGCTGCGAGGCTATAGAGCGGGCCGAGAATCGGGACAGCTTTGAAAAAATCCTGGAGGAGCTGAACATCCCCCAGCCTCAGGGTCGGGCCGTCACCAACATTGAGGACGGTGTAAAAGCTGCAGAGGCCATCGGCTATCCGGTTCTGGTTCGTCCCAGTTTTGTGCTGGGCGGCAGAGCCATGCAGATCGTGGCGGATGAGGAACAGCTTCGCCACTACCTGAAGACCGCCGTTGAGGTGGATGTGGATAAGCCCGTGCTGGTGGACAAGTACATTCAGGGCAAGGAAGTGGAAGTGGACGCGGTATGCGACGGAACGGACGTTTTTGTCCCCGGCATCATGGAGTTGGTTGAGCGCACCGGCATCCACAGCGGCGACTCAATCAGTGTCTACCCGCCCTTCAGCATCTCTCAGAAGGTCCGGGATACCATTCTGGACTACACGGAGAAACTGGGTCTCGGCATCGGCATCATCGGCCTGTATAACATCCAATTCATTGTGGACAAGAACGAGAACGTATTTATTATCGAGGTCAATCCCCGTTCCTCCCGTACCGTGCCCTTCCTGTCCAAGGCCACGGGTTACAGCCTTGCGGATATCGCAACGCTGGTCATTCTGGGCAAGAGTTTGAAAGAGCAGGGGCTCAACCTGCGCTATCCCATGGAAAAGCAGCGGCATTACGTGAAGGTGCCTGCCTTCTCCTTCTCCAAGCTCAGCGGTCTGGACGCCTATCTGTCCCCGGAGATGAAATCCACTGGCGAGGCCATCGGCTATGACCGCAGCATGACAAGGGCGCTGTTCAAGGCCCTGCAGGCCTCCGGCATGAACGTGATGAACTACGGCACCGTGTTTGTCACCGTGGCAGACTGCGACAAGGAAGAGGCCCTTCCTCTTGTACGCCGCTTCTATAATATGGGATTTAATATCGAAGCCACCCGCGGCACAGCAGAGTTTTTGAAATCCCACGGCATCCGCACCAGAGTACGGCGGAAACTGAGCGAAGGCTACACTGAAATTCTGGACAGCATCCGTCAGGGCTATGTGACCTATGTGATCAACACCCGGGACGTCAGTGACAACGACCTTCTCACCGATGGCTACGCAATCCGGCAGTGCGCGGTGGAAAATAACGTCACCGTCTTTACTGCTCTGGACACCGTAAGGGTGCTGCTGGACGTGCTGGTGGAGACCACACTGGGTATCTCCACTATCGACGCATAACCTTAAAAGCTGAATACCGGGGATGGCAAAGCTTTTCGTCGTCCCCGGTATTTCATTTTGTCAGAAAATAAAATTTGGCTTTCATCAATCCGGCATTTTTTCAGATCGTGTTATCCTTTCCCCAATGCGGCCCAAATATTTGTTGTAAAAGTAACAAGCCTTTGCTAAGATGGACTCAAAGAGCGGGCTGGCCTGACAAAGCTGCCAGCGTCAAACGTTTTATACAGAAAGAAAGGATGATAACATGAGCAATCTCACCGGTAAAATCGCCATCGTCACAGCATCCACTCGCGGAATCGGATATTCCTGCGTGGAGACCCTTGCTGCCGCCGGCGCCAGAGTCTATATGGCCTGCCGCAATCTGGAAGTGGGCAGGGAAAAGACCGCCGCCCTCAACGCCAGAGGCTATGATGTCAAGACCGTCTACTTTGAGGCCTACGACAAGGAGAGCATTCTCAGCATGATCGACACCGTGGTTGAAAACGAGGGACGGATCGATATCCTTGTCAACAATTTCGGCGGCACCAGCCCGCTGCAGGACAAGTCCATTCTGGATACAGACTATGAGGCCTTTGCCAAATATGTTGACGCCCATCTGTCCACCGTGTTTCTGGCCTCTCAGAGAGCGATTGAAAAGGCCATGGCACCGCAGAAGTCCGGTGCCATCATCAACATCGGCTCTGTGGCGGGCCTCACACCTGACACCAGCCAAATCGCCTACGGCACCTCCAAGGCTGCCATTATCCACATGAGCAAGATGATTGCCGTTCATGCCGCCATCTTCAATGTAACCTGTAACGTGGTCTGCCCCGGCATGACCGCCACGGAGGCCGTCAAAAACAACCTGTCCCCGGAGTTTCAGGAATTTTTCCTCAAGCACACCCCCATCCGGCGCATGGGCAACCCTCAGGAGATTGCGGACGCGGTCTTGTACCTCGCCTCTGCCGAATTCACCACCGGGCAGGTCATTGCCGTCCATGGCGGCTTCGGCATTCCCACTCCCGTTTACGGCGACATGCTGATGATGAAGAACAAGAGATAAATTCACCCAACGCAAAAACCACCCTGCCGGTTCGGCAGGGTGGTTTTCTATGGGCTCTCAGCCCAGTATGTTCTGTTTGGCAGCCTTGCAGGCATTGACAAGGAAGCAGGCATCCATTCCGTAAGTCACGCTGTCTAGCCCAGCGCAAAATCCTCTCTGGCGGCGTATATGATGGAGGGCTTTTTCGTCTCGGCACAGAGCTTCTGAATATGATGCAGAGTGTCCCGGGATTCGGGCTTGTCAAACTGGCCGGGTATGCCCATGGCCGTGGACAAATCATAGGGGCCCACAAAAATACCGTCTATGCCGGGTATAGCCAATATCTCCTCCAAATGCGCAAGACAGCTCAGGGTCTCACACTGGAGGATAAGCATAGTCTCCCGGTTGGTCACTTCAAAATAATGGGGCATGCCCTGGCTTGCGTAGTCCTCATATCAGAAGCCGGAACCGGCGGTATTGGCAACACCTCTCTGTCCCAGCGGAAAATATTTTCCGAAGCGGACAATGTTTTCCGCCTCTTCCACACTGCTGACGCAGGGGGTGATAAGCCCCATGACTCCCACATCCAGAAGCTTCAGAATTGCAGCACGGCTGATCTCCTGCACTCTTGCAAAGGGCGTGACATTATAGAGCTTCGCCGTACGGATAAATTCCAGAGCACTCGAGGGTTAAAAGGCCCGTGCTCCGTATCAATGATCATATAGTCCATGCCGGACAGGCCGATGCACTCGGCTGCAGTGGCCGAGCCCAGCTCAAAAAACGTGTCCAGGGTCTTTTCCCCGCCCAGCATCTTTTCTCTCACAAGATTTTTCATTATACATTCCTCCGTTTTTCCGGCTTACCACAGTTTCAAGAGGACATTTCAAGGTGAAGATAAAGTGTCTTCTCCTTGAAAGCTTATTCAGGGGGATTCAAAAATCCCCCTGAATAAGGCAAGATTGAACGTGAAGAGGGGACTCCC
>CAZESU010000013.1:0-31069 GCA_964515275.1 uncultured Oscillospiraceae bacterium | reverse complement strand
ATGCAGAAGGTGCGCACCATGTCCTCAAACTTCTCGGTGCGGTCGACGATCTTGCACTCGTACAGTTCGTCGGTCAGGTGAGCAAACACCTCTGCGGGCAGCTCCACGCGCACGCCGATATCTACGCGGTTTGAGAGGGTGTGGATATTCATATCGGCGCAGACGGACTCCATCCACTTGCTGCCGCTGCGCCCCACGGAGATCACGCACTTTCGGCAGGTGTGGTTTCCGGAGGAGGTGCAGATCTCATATCCGTCCTCCAGCTTGTGTACACTGCTGACGGCGGTATTGAAATGGAAGTCCACCCGATCCTTCAGCTCGGCGTACAGTTTCTCCAGAACCACATAGTTGATATCCGTGCCCAGATGACGAACCTGAGCGTCCAGCAGATGCAGGCCGTTTTCCAGGCACATGCGCTTGATCTGGGTATTGGCAGTGGAATAGAGCTTGGTGCCCTCTCCCCCGTGGCTCAGATTGATCTCGTCCACATACTTCATCAGTTCGATGGCCTCCTGCTTGCCCACGTACTCATACAGAGTGCCGCCGAACTGGTTTGTGATGTTGTACTTTCCGTCTGAAAAAGCTCCGGCGCCGCCAAAGCCGCTCATGATGGCGCAGGTGGGGCACTTGATGCAGGACTTGATCTTTTTGCCGTCGATGGGGCATCTGCGCTTGTCAAGGGGGTTGCCCAGCTCGAACACGCCTATTTTCAGTCCCCTGCCGGACTTTGCCAGCTCATATGCGCTGAAGATGCCGCCGGGGCCCGCTCCAACTATTATCACATCGTATTCCATTTTTTTGCTCCTTTCCGTTCTGAAAACAAAAAACACCTTCGCAAGCTGCGCTCCTTTTGGGAATCAACAGCCACGCGAAGGCGAAAAAATACGTATATTGGCTTAAATATCCTTTGTTAGACTAACACATATGTCCAACAATGTCAAGTTAACGAAGTGTTAACTGGAATGGTTTGGAACAGATTCGGCGGAAAAAATGCAATTTCTCCCTGTTTTTTGTCGGAAGCGTCTGATGTCAGAATATATGCGGGCGGCTGCACATAGCTTATAAGGGTGCGCCGTTTATCCCTTTGGGCTGCAAAAAATTCCGGAAGCCTGGAGCTTCCGGAATTTTTATAAAGCTGATTTTTAATCAGGCCTTGCGGACGGAGTCGATGTGACGGGTCAGATCCAGCATCTTGTTGGAGAAGCCCCACTCGTTGTCGTACCATGCCATGAGCTTGACGAAGTTGTCGTTCAGAGCCAGGCCGGCCTTTGCATCGAAGATGGAGGTGTGAGCGTCGGTGCGGAAGTCAGAGGAAACAACCTCTTCGTCAACGTACTCGAGAACGCCCTTCATCTCGTTCTCGGAAGCCTTCTTCACTGCAGCGCAGATCTCTTCATAGCTTGCACCCTTCTCAAGGCGGCAGGTCAGGTCAACGATAGAGACATCGCCGGCGGGGATACGCATGGAGGTACCGGTCAGCTTGCCCTTCAGTGCGGGGATAACCTTGCCGACTGCCTTTGCCGCGCCGGTGCTGGTGGGAATGATGTTGTTGTAAACGCTGCGGCCCAGGCGCCAGTTCTTCTTGGAGAAGCCGTCGACGACAGACTGGGTAGCGGTGGAAGCGTGAACGGTGGTCATAAGACCCTCAACGATACCGAAGTTGTCGTTGATAACCTTTGCGAGAGGAGCAAGGCAGTTGGTGGTGCAGGAAGCGTTGGAAACGAACTGCATATCAGGGGTGTACTTCTCCAGATTTACGCCGCAGACGAACATCGGGGTGTCGTCCTTTGCAGGGCCGGACATAACGACGACCTTTGCGCCGGCGTCGATGTGGGGCTGTGCGTCAGCCTTGGTCAGGAACTTGCCGGTGCACTCGAGGACATACTCTGCACCCAGCTCTCCCCAGGGCAGCTGAGAAGGATCACGGGAGTCCAGGATGGGGAAGCTCTTGCCGTCAATGATGAGGAGCTTCTCCTCGTCGTTGAAGCTTACGTCTGCGTCGAATCTTCCGTGAACGGTGTCGTACTTGACAGCGTAGGCAAGCTGACCGGCGCTCTTGCCGGGGGCGTTGATGCCGACGACCTCTATATCATCGGACTTGACAGCAGCTCTGAATGCCAGGCTTCCGATACGGCCGAAACCATTGATGCCAACTTTGATCATTACAATATCCTCCAAATAAAATATTTTGTCATACAGTATTTTCGCCCCTGAGGGCGCAGTCAATCCGGCGGAAAATAATGCCTTATTGATTGACTAAATTGTATCATATACTATTAACAAAAATCAATATTTCATTCTGTCAATTCCGAACAAAAAAACGCCGAAATTTATCACCCAATAGGCGGTTTTTTTAACTCGGTATTGTATATTTTGTCGAGATTTGTTAAAATTGCAAAAAAATGACCCCAATATAACGGAGGCTGCTTTGTATGATTCAGATCCCCTCTGACATTTTAACGCTCACCAGCGAACCGGCAGTGCTGAGCCGGCACGGAAGGCTGGTTTTCGCCAACCGAAGCGCGGAGGACATTCTCGGAAAGGACTGTGTGGGCAAGAGCGTGAAGGCGCTTTTCGGCCCGGACATTGCCGGTGTGCAGGCCTCATCCTTTGTGGCAGACGCGCCCGTGATGGGCAGACATTATATTCTCCGGGTATCACGCAGTGACGACGTGCAGGCCATATTCTTTTCCCGTGACGACGAAGAGCCTGTATTGATGAACGACGCCTTTCTCTGCTCCATGCGAAACGGGCTTATGAATATCGGCACCTCCGCAGACATCGGCAGAATCCGTGCGGAGGAACTTGGCGACCATGCGCTTTTATCCAGCTTCGCATCCCTTACCAAAAGTTATTATATCGTACTGCGCCTGCTCTCAAACGTATCCACCGTCAGGGGCATCATGGCCGGAGATCTGCCCGTCACCCTGTCCCGGATCGATATTTCGGAGCTTCTGGAAAAGCTGCTGGGTACCGTAGCCCTGCTCCGCCCCGATATCGACTTCGGCGTGAATATCGACAGCGGATGCATCATCAGCGCTGACCCCGCCCTGCTGGAACTGCTAATGTTGAATTTGCTTTCAAACAGCATGATCCACGCCCATGGGTTTTCCAGAATCAGCGTCAGCCTGATGGGCAGCGGAGACAATGTCATTCTCTCCGTCAGCGACAACGGCTGCGGCATCAAAGCCGATGAGCTGCACTCGGTTTTCAGCCGCTACCGGTACGGTTTTGACATCGGCTGCCTCGGCAGCGGCACCGGTCTCGGGCTTACGGTGGTTCGGGGCATTGCCGAGTATCACGGCGGCACGGTGCTTATGGAAAGTCGGGAAAACAGCGGCACCACTGTACGGGCATCGATCTCCAAGAAACTGGGCACCACGGCGCTGCACGAGCCGAAGGCCCCCTATGCCAACAGCATGAAAAGCATCCTGATCGGACTTGCCGGCTGTCTGCCCCCCGCGTGCTTTACCGAAAACTATATGGACTGATATGTCCGAGCAGGAAACCGCCTCCCCAAAGGGAGGCGGTTTTCTGCGGGACTTATCCCCTGCCCACATTCAATATTCCAATCAATATATCCAGGTTTGACGCATAGGGCACATCAGTCCTCCCTACCTGAAGTTCCTTCGCAATATGCTCCAGAGTCTCCATGTCGGATGTTCCCCCAACACTTATCATATACCCATTTTCCTCGCTGAACATCAGAACATAATTTTCCGGCATCTGGCGGTATGGGTTATCCGTCCAATCCGCGCTTATTTCTGTCAGCTTACAGCCGTTCCATTCCTCCTCGGCCACAATCTCACATTTTCCGTTCAGAACCAGCTGATACTCCGGCTCCGCATAGATAATCTGGATCACATAGGGGATCAGGCTGCCGCTGCCGCTGTCCGTCAAATAACTGTACCAGCCCTCGTCACAGCCAAAGTCGTTTTTATCGGTAGGTTCGCCGGGCAGATAGCCGGGCTTGAACTGCCAGTAATATTCCGCTGTGCCCCCTTCAAAGGTGAACACCATCCCAGCATCCTGATACGTCCAGGTCAGGACATTTTTCACATTGCCGTCTGCGTCCCGCTCCGTCCATGTACCGCTGACGGTTTGACTGTCCTGTACCGGGTCCGCATGCAGTCCGAACAGCACCGACACTGCATAGGCTGTGACAGACAGAAGCAATGCTGCCGCTACCGCAAGAAGTGCCGTGCGCAGAACTCTGCGCATTTTACGGGTACGGGCAGGCTGATTCTTCCCGATTCTCTCCATGACACAGGCTTTTATTCTGTCCCGGGCCTGGCTGTCAAATTCCGCAGGGACAGTGCAAAGCACATCCTCAAAGCTTTCTCCGCCGGCATATAAAAGATCGCTTATATTCACATACATTTTAGTACCCCTTTCCCTCGAGATATGCCCGAAGCTTCTGACGGCCTCTTGAGAGCTTCACCCGCACATTTGCCGGGGACAGGCCCAGCTCCGCGGCGATATCATCGGTCTTCTGATACAGATAATAATAGCGGACAAAAATGTTCCGGTCCGGTTCCGGCAGGGAGTTTACGGCCTCTCGTGCCGCATCCGCCATTGCAAGGCTGATTACCCTATCCTCCGGATCCGGCAGGTCCAAAGGCATCGCATTTTCTTCAAGCGGCTCCGACAGATGCCTGGAACGGAGCTTTGACAGGGCAGCGTTTCTCGTCAGAGCGGCAAGATAGGCCTTCAGCTTTCCCTCCCGCACGGCCTCCGCGTTTTTCCACAGGGTCACAAACACATCAGACACCACCTCTTCCACATCCTCCCGGGGCATACTCCGGGACAGGATGTTGGAAGCGACGGTATAGACATAGGGCATGTAGGTATCCATGACGATGCCCAGCGCGTCACCATCGCCGCGGCAGAGCCGTTTCAGCATACGGCGTTCATCCATTTCATGTTTCCTTTCTGTTTCTGATGATCTTCTGTCCGTATAAACGCGGCATAATGCTTTTTTGTTACATTACATTGTAACATTTTTCCGCTTCCGTGCGTTATGAATAACAGAAAAGTTCCGATTTTCGGCACGAAGGAGGAAAACCATGAAAAAAGCTATGAAAAGAACCGAAGCGGCGATTTTGGCGCTGATAATACTTGCAAGCCTCTGCTCCTGTGCAAAGCAGGACGGCATTCCGTCTGAACCGGCGGAAACAGAAGCCGACGGCATGAAGGAGGGCTACATCGCCAGCGCCATTGAGACCCCGGACTGGTTGGGCTATATCCAAGAGATGACCCTGGAGGACGGCATACTCTACACTGCAGGGCAGACCGCCGGAGGCTGCGCCATGGGCTGCTATGACACCGTGAACGACACCTGGACGGAGATCGACTATGACAAGTCCGATTTGGTATCGGACGATCTGCCAAACCGAATTTCGGACTATGACATAAGCAGTCTCTCCGTGGCAGAGGGCGTGGTCTGGGCCATGCTTGAAAAATTCAACCCAAACGGCAGAGATACCTACATTCTGCGCTGCGATACGAAAAATGGCTCCCAGGCCCAGATAATCAAGGTGGGCTTTGAGGCAGGGGGCAATACGGAATCTACAGACCGGGTATTCACCGGGCTGTTTGCCCTGGACGCGGACAGAGCCATATTATCCGATTTCAGCGAAAAATATCTGATTGACAGCTCTGCTCAGCTGCTTCAAAACATGAGCGGCATGGAGCTGAATTTCGGCACCACAGCCAGAAACAACGATCAGCTCATGGTGAGCTGGTATGCCGGTGAAGCGAGCGGCAGCCGCAGTTTTGACCCGACGACACTGAGAGCCGGGGAACTGACGACGGAGGAGCCTTTGGACGGCATCAGTGAAAACGGGCATTGGCTCAGATCCGGGAATGAGGGCCTGTATCAGTACGATGTGAGTACCAACCAGGAGACGCTGCTGTTTCGCTGGCTGGACACGGCGCTGAGCGTCAATGACGCCTACGGCAGTCCGGTGATGGAGGATGCGCAGGGCTGCTTTTACCGCTGCGGCAGTATGTTAGATCCCACAAATTATATCATAAAAGTCAGTCCCGGCATGGTGAAGGACAAAACCGTACTGACGCTTGCCACACTTGGGGCAGGCAGCAATGTACTGGATGCCATACTGCGCTTTAATAACAGCAATCCGGATTATAAGATCGATCTGCGCTCCTATGACAATGTGGACCGGCTCGTTATGGACATCACCACAGGGAACGGAACGGATATCATTGACACCGGGATGCTGCCTGACTCCGCTGTTGACGGCGGTGTGTTCGCCGACCTGCTGCCCTATATTGACAGTGATCCGGAGCTCAGTCGGGAGAGCTTTATCCAGCCGCTTTTAAACAGCATGATAAAGGACGGAGGCCTTTACAGGCTGACGACGAATTTTACCCTCATCAGCTTTGAAGCCCGGGTCTCCCAGTTTCCCGGTCGGGAGGGCTGGACCGTGGACTATGTGGAGGAGCTGATTGCCGACCGGGACGAAAACACGCCGGTGTTCTTCTGGCACCGGAACCAGAGTGTGCTGCTGGATCTGCTGTGCCGGATGTCCACCGCAGAGTACATCGACTGGGACAGCGGCACCTGCCGCTTTGACAGCGAGGGCTTCAAACAGTGGCTCCGTTTTGTCCGGGACATTCCCTACACCGACAGCTACACCGATGAGGCGGTGCTGCTGCATCCCGACAATGAGGTGACGTATATGAGCGCCTATTTTGCCAAAAGCTTTCTGCAGGAGGACTATGTTTACGCGGGATTTCCCGGTACCTCCGGCAACGGCAGCTACTTCATGGAGCTCACCGGCGAGGGCAGCGGCATCAGCGTTAGCTGCGGCATATCCGCCGCCTCAAAATACAAGGATGCCGCCTGGGAATTTATGAAAATCCTGCTGAAAAGCAAACCTCTCGCGGGCTTTCCGGTACTGAAAGAGGCCTTTGATGCCCAACTGGAGGCGCGCATATGCGAAGAATCCAGCACAGACTACTACATTTTCACCAGCGAGGACGCGGAAAAGCTCAAAGAGCTGGTCAACACTACGGAAAAGATCGTACACGACGATGATGCACTGCTGAATCTGATCAAAGAGAGCACGGAGCAATATTTCAGCGGACAGAAGACCCTGGATGAAGCGGCGGATATGATCCAGAGCCGGGTGAGCATCTATGTAGCAGAGCACCGGTAGGCTCCATTCGGCAAAAAGGCAGCCACGGGAAAACCCGTGTCTGCCTTTTCATATAAAAGCCTTCAGTTTTTCACGACCTTGCCCAGAACGCGCAGGGGCAGCTCAGGCGACACCACGATATCCTCATAGGCCGGGTTCAGGGAGTGCAGAGCCATGGAATCCTTCAGCGCCACGAGTTGCTTCAGATAGGCATTCCCGTCGTACAGGAAGATGCCGATTTCCCCGGTCATCAGGCTGCGCTGCTGGCGGACCCAGACGGTCTGCCCGTCGTGAAACTGAGGCTCCATACTGTCGCCTGCCACACGGACGCCGAAATTTGCCCCGTCGGGCACCTCCGCGCCTACCTCCACCATCTCATAATCCTCCCCGTCCAGAAATTGACCGGTACCGGCGGAGACCGCCAGCGAATACAGCGGCAGGGAGCGCAGACGCACAGGCTCCGTGTTTCTGGCAGAGTACCTTCCGCTCTCCCGCAGAAGCTGCACATAGTCCAGCGCCTTATGCCGCCCGGCGCTGTCAAGCCCGGCAAGAATTCCCTCCGTGCCGAAGGAAAACTCGCCCCGGATGTCTTCGATCTCCAATATCTCGCACAGAGCCAGAAACTGCCTTGCGTTGGGGAGCGTGGCTCCCTTTTCCCACTTGGACACCGCTTGATTGGTCACGGGAAATCCCCGCAGGCTCATCGCCTCGGCCAGCTCTGTCTGATTGATTCCAAGCTCCTTTCTCTTTTCCGAGAAGATCGCTCCTATATCCTCATACATTCCATTCACCTCAACAGAATTATACGATATTCCGCGAAATATGGCAAGAGGAATTTATCTTGAGAAGACAAATTCCTCTTATTTTTTATCTTATTTAATATTCGTAGATGCCGCCGCCGATAAATTCCCGGATCAGGGAGTCGTCGGCTACAAGGCTCTCGTCGATGTGTCCGAAAAGCTGCAGTGCAGGCAAGACGGCGCGAAGCTCTTCAAAGCGTTCGATTCCCTCAGGCACGGATTTGAAAAGCTCGGTGGCTAGCTTGTTGAATACCGGCAGCTCATAGGGCATGGAGGTGTCGAACTGGAAATCCGCCTTATCCTTGAAGGGGGAGATGTTCAGCTTCTCGCCCCGGCGCACATTGGCCCACATACCCATGGTCTCGGCAGGGGCGGAGCCGCGGAAGTTATAGTCACGTACGGTGCGGCGCACAAGACGGAACCATGTGCGCTTGAACACCACCTTTCCCTCAAACTCCACATCGCTTCTGGCGGAGACATAGAGCTTGAAGGCCTCGGGGTGCTGGTTGGTAATCATGTCGTTGAGGGCGTGGATGCCCTCAAAAATGACCACCTCATCGCTGCCAAGCTTGATGGACTTGGAGGGCTCCTGCACTCTCATGCGGCGGGAGAACTCATATTTGGGCACATAAATCCGCTTCCCTTCCGCCAGCATGGAAAAGTGCCGGTTCATAAGCTCCATGTCCATGCAGTACGGGGACTCCAGATCCAGATCTCCCTCAGGTGTGCGGGGTGCGGTGGCAGGGTCGAGAGTCTTAAAATAGTCGTCCATGGCCACATAGTAGGTGCCCACGCCCCGTTTTTTCAGTGCCTCGGCGATCTTCATGGAGGTGGTGGTCTTGCCGGAGCCGGAGGGGCCGGACAAAAGCACGATGGGACTCTTCTTCCGGTTTTCCACAATCATATCCGCAGCCTTTTCCACCTTCAGGCGATACTGCTCGTCGCCCTCTTCAATGAGACCCTTGGGGTCTGAGACCGTTCTGAAATTGATTTCTGTGAGCTTGTATGCCATTTATTTTCCCTCCTGATTCGATTCCGTATAAAAAACCTTTATGCCGTTTTTGTCCGCACAGGTCTTTTCTATGCCGTTAATATACTCCAGCGGGTATTTGGGTTCCATGATACGGATATTCCGTCCGCCGTCGTGCCGCACCAGCTTGGTGGAACCGCCGCCGCCCATGGCGATGATGCTGCAAAGCTCCTCCATGATGCAGATATTATAGAGATTGATATATCCCTCTCTGCTCCAGCCCACGTTTTCAAAGCCGCCGGACATGAA
This sequence comes from uncultured Oscillospiraceae bacterium, assembly GCA_964515275.1. GTDB lineage: Bacteria > Bacillota > Clostridia > Oscillospirales > Oscillospiraceae > Limivicinus. Next base: position 21,830 of record CAZESU010000013.1, on the reverse strand, counting down.
CTTCTGCCGGTATAGATAATATGGCGCATAATCCGCCCCTCTCAGCTTTTTCTGCGCAATATCCAGCATGGTGCCTACCTCCGCCGCCGTTGGCAGAGCCGCCCCCTCAAGGGTAATGCGGGAGCCCTTTTTCAGCGACAGGGTGTGGATAGTGACATTCTCCGGTGCCAGGGCAAGCACCTTGTCCACTGTGCGCTCAAAGCCCTGTACGGTGTCGGTGGGAAGTCCGGCGATCAGGTCCATGTTTACCGCAAAGCCCCCTACCCTTCTCACCTTTTCCAGTGCAGACAAAATATCCTCCGCGCTGTGGCAGCGGCCGATGGTGTCAAGTACCGCATCGCTCATGGTCTGGGGGTTCACGCTGACCCGATCCACCCCATGGCGGCGCAGAACGCGGAGCTTTTCCTCTGTAATCGTGTCGGGTCTGCCTGCCTCTACGGTGTATTCCCGCAGGGCGGAAAGGTCAAATTCGCTTTCCAGCGCGGTGCAGAGTGCATCCAGCTGCTCTGCCGACAGGGTAGTAGGAGTGCCGCCGCCCATATAGACAGAGATGATACGCAGGCCCAGCGCCCGTACCTGCTCCGCAGTGGCCTTTATCTCGGTGTGCAGAGCCTCAAGGAAGGGCGGGATGAGCTTCATGCTCTTTTCCACCGACTGGCTGACAAAGCTGCAGTAGGCGCAGCGGGTGGGGCAGAAGGGGATGCCCACATACAGGCACACATCCTTATCCTCTATGCTCGCCGCGGCGCGCAGAGTCTCCCTGCTGGTATCCAGACACAGGGCAGCCCGCTCCGGGCTTACATCGTATTCTTCCATAAAGCGGTGCAGAGCGGCCTGCTCGTCAGGCTCGGCATTCAGCAGGGAGCACATCAGCTTGCCCGGACGCACACCGGTGAGGGCGCCCCAGGCAGGTCTCTGCCTGCCGGAGCGGAGAGCCGCCCGATAAACAGCGTTTTTAAGGAGCCGCTGGCAGACACGGTCCGTCAGCAGCTTATCGGTCATGGCGGAATTTTCCGCTGAAGCTTTGCCCCGCCACCGGGTTCCATTCAGATACAACGCGCAGGTGGCGGTGGTGCGCTGCTCTCCGCGGCTCAGGCGCAGCTCCATCCTGTCCCCCTGTGGCCGGCCATCCGGATACTCGGGGCGCTCCTCCGGGAACAGCGTCAGCAGCATCTGCTCCACGGCATATTTATAATCATGTCCGTAAAGATACAGTCTCACTTGCTCTCCCCGTTCCTGCGGCGCTGCTCCCATGCCTCTTTCAGCTTGCGGAAGTTTGCACCGTTATTCTTGCCCTCAAGCAGCTGAGGATATGCCCTGGCAATACGCTGGTGGACAATATTGCGCCCTTTGAGCTTTGAAAGCTTCTCCTCCAGCTCTGCCTTCCGGGCCGCCATGGCTTCCCGGTTCGCAGTTTCCCGCTCTTTGGCATGCTGGTTGATCTCGTTTCGCTTTTCCATAACGTCTGCCACATATTCACGCCGCTTTTCCGCGATGTCCGGGTGCTTCTCGTCAAAGGTCTCAGACCGCTGCCGTCCCCGCTCCATGGAATCGTAAATATTCTCACCCATAGCGTCGGACAGCCTGGTAATGGCCTCCTCCAGCTCCTGCATGGCTTTGAAGCGCCGGGGCAGCTTCAGCAGCTCTGTCAAGGTCAGCACCGTGTCTGTTATCAGGACCACATACAGCAAGCCCTGGAGCCACAGGCCCAGCGTATGGGGAATTGCGTTTACAAGGCCCATAATGATGGGGTGAATAATGTCAACCACCAGCACACAGGCGATGCCCCACATAATGGAAAACTCAAGACATATATAGCCCTTGATATTATAGGGATTACTGCTGTAATCCCACCATTTGTCGTGAAAAATACGCTCCATGGCGTAGCCCGCGATAAATTCCAGAAGAGAGGTAAACACCATGCTGCCGATAAAAAGCAAAAGCAGATTTTCCTTTACCGGCTCCAGCACCAGCACCACGCTGAGAACACCGAAGCCGTATATGGGGCAGACCGGGCCGTTGAGAAAGCCCCGGTTCACAAATTTCCCGGTTTTCAGCGCGGCAAATGCCACCTCCGCGCACCAGCCCAGACAGGAATAGACCAGCACGATCCAACCCATCTGATACCATGTATAGCTCATTTTTTTACCCCTTTTCCGCCACACGGCGCTTTATTTCTCCCACGATTCTGCATGTCTTCCATGTTTGGAAGTATTCTGTATTTTGCCTGTCATAAGCGGACAGTTCTTATATTATAGCAGACAATTTTGAACAACTCAAGGTGATTTAAAGTAAGTAAAAATTGTTAACAAAATTGAAAAAAGTATTGGAAATTTCCTTCAAAATAGTTTATTATATAAACATAAGTAATAGGATAGGGGAAATTTTGAATGTTTTCGGTTGGTGACAAGATTATCTATGGGGAGAACGGCGTCTGCACGGTAGAGAGCATAGGGCCTCTCACCATGTCAGGCGCGCCGAAAGATAAGCTGTATTACTATCTCAGTCCGCTCATTGGCAATGGGACTTATTTTACGCCGGTGGACTCCGCCGCTTTCATGCGCCATGTTATAAGCAGAGACGAGGCGGAAGCTCTGATCGACTCCATGCCGGAAATACCGCCCGCCATCTGCAATGACAACCGCTTCAACCATGTTGACGCATTCTACAAGGAGCTTTTCAAGCAGCACAGCTGTGAGGCTCTTGTGTCCATCGTCAAGGGGCTCAGAAGCCGCATGTCAGAGAAAAAGACAAAAAGCAGCCGCGCCGAAGCTACCATGAAACGCGCCAAAGACATCCTCCACGGGGAGCTTTCCGTTGCCCTGGATATGGATGTAAAGGACGTTGAGGGGTACATAATCAGCCGCATCGGCAGTGAACGTTGATCCCGTTCCCAAGCGCCGCAGGAAACTGCGGCGCTTTTCTTTTGCGATTGACAAGTTTTTCATCGGAGAATATACTCTAAAAAGAATTTACATGATCATTTGGGGGGTTCGTACTTGGCTTCCATTCTCAAGCGCCGCGATACCGACATGACCGAAGGCAGCATCTCCCGGTTGCTTATCAATTTTGCACTTCCGCTGCTGATAGGGAATGTCTTCCAGCAGCTTTACAACACGGTTGACTCTATCGTAGTGGGAAATTTTGTGAACAAGCAGGCTCTTGCTGCCGTAGGCTGCACCGGCCCGATCATAAACGCTCTTATCGGCCTTTTCGCCGGCCTTGCCTCCGGTGCCGGCGTTGTGATCTCCCAGTATTACGGCGCTAAGGATAAGAAAAAGCTCCGCTCCTCTGTGCAGACTACCATCACACTGACCCTGGTCATGTGCGTGGTTTTGACGGTGCTTGGTGTGGTACTGACGCCCTATATGCTGAAAATGATGGACACGCCCGACGATGTGTTTGTGGAGGCAGTGGAATACCTGAGAATTTATTTTATGGGTGTCTCCGGCCTGCTGCTGTATAACATCGGCTCCGGTATTCTCCGTGCTGTGGGGGATTCCACTCACCCTCTGTACTTTCTGATTTTCTCTGCCCTGACCAACACGGTACTGGACGTTTTGTTCGTAAAGTATTTCCATATGGGCATTGCCGGGGCCGCCATCGCCACGGTTATCGCCCAGTGCATCTCGGCACTGCTGGTTATCTCCATGCTGATACGCAGCACTGCGGATTACAGGATCGATCTGCGTGCTCTGCAGTTAAAGGGCAGTATACTCAGAAGAATATGCGCCATCGGCATCCCTTCCGCCCTGCAGCTTGCCGTCACAGCCTTTTCAAACATCTTTGTCCAGTCTTACATCAATCACTTTGAGAGCTCCTGCATGGCGGGCTGGGCCGCCTATAACAAGATCGATGCCTTCGTGCTGCTGCCCATGATGTCTCTATCCATGGCCATCACCACCTTTATGGGGCAGAATCTTGGGGCGGGAAAGCTGGCCAGAGCGAAAAAAGGCCCGCTGGTCTGCCTTGGCATCAGTCTGATTATCAACGTGCTCATTTTGACGCCTCTCATGCTCTTTGCGCCGCAGCTCGTGTCGCTTTTCAATCAGGAGGAGGAAGTGCTGCGCTTCGGCACCCTTTTTGTCAGAATGATATCTCCCTTCTATCTGACCTGCGCCATCAATCAGGTCATATCCGGCGCTCTTCGCGGCGCGGGGGACACCAAAGCCACGATGTTCATCATGCTGGGCAGCTTTGTGGTATTCCGTCAGATCTATCTTTTCATCGTCTACCGCCTTGGCGGAGGCATTGTACCGATTGCTCTGGGCTATCCCGCCGGATGGATTTTGTGCAGCACGATACTGCTTATATATTATCTGAGTGGTACATGGGTGAAAAAATTCCGGCTCAGCGAGAGCTGAAAACAAACGCCGCCGGAACAGCACGGTACCGGCGGCTTTTGCGTAATGAGAGAGAAATAAGAAATTAAGAGGGATTTACGCTGAGGAGAGATGCTGGATGCTGAAAGAGAAATCTATCAGTCACCAGCGTGCTCCGGCTCTGAATAACGGTTCAAAATGCTGCCGTTCACAGCGTCTATGGTGTACTCATACTCCATGCCCTGCGCATCGAAGCTGACCTCATACCAGGCGGAGTATTGATTGCTTTCAAAGTCTGTATCAACGTCGTACACTTCTGCAAGGGTAAGTCCGGCGTCACTGAGGGCTGTCTGCAGAGCCTCGCCTTTTTCAATATATCTGTCATGGTGGCGCCAGATAAAATAGCCGCCGATGCAGCCGCCGATAACTGCCAGAACAATGATGACGATAAGCGCGATTTTTAGTCCTTTTTTCATATTTTATTCTCCGTTCTCTTTTTTTGTTACGACCTGATTATATATTTTAGGATTAAGAAAATCATTAAAAGTTTTCTAAGTTTTTTCCCGTATGATAAAGGAAAAGGAAGGGGGCTTACCGTGAGAATACTTGTAGTAGAAGACGAGAAGCATCTGAACCGCATCGTGTCGGAGGCTCTGGAAGACGAGGGGTACAGCGTGGACAGCTGCTATAACGGTGCGGACGCGCTGGACTATATTGCCGGTGCGGATTACGACGTTATTATCCTGGACGTCATGATGCCCAGAATGAACGGACTTGAGGTGGTGCGCCGCCTGCGAGCCAATGGGAACAACACGCCTGTGCTCTTTCTCACTGCCCGCGACAGTGTTGCCGACAAGGTGGCCGGGCTTGAAATCGGAGGGGATTATTATCTGATAAAACCCTTTGATTTTCAGGAGCTTATGGCGGTGGTACGGGTGATGACACGAAAATACACCGGAAACCGTTCCAACACCTACTCCATTGCCGACCTGACTTTGGACTCCACTGCAAAGTCAGTGCAGCGGGCAGACAAAAAAATTGAGCTTACCGCCAAGGAATTTGCTTTGCTGGAATATATGGTTCGCAACAAAGGCGTGGTGCTTTCAAGAGAGATGATTGAAAACAACCTCTGGAACTACGATTATGAGGGCGGTACCAACGTGGTGGATGTTTATGTTGGCTACCTCCGGAAAAAGATGGACACCGGCTTTGACAAGAAGCTGATCCACACGGTATGGGGTACCGGCTGGGTACTGAAGGAGGAATAGGCGTGTCTGCAAAGCTGAGACTTACCGCATGGTTCACTCTCATGGTACTGCTGCTCGCCGCTATGGTGCTGGTGTTCGTGCTGGTAATCAACAGCTCCTCCATCACCGACGATCCGGCAGCCCGCCTTGTAAAAATGGTGATGCACAACGCCGATGAGGTGGAATTTGACCGGGGACGCTTCGAATGGGACGATCTGGATACCTGCCGCCGTGGGGTATACTGCACCTTCTACGATAATGACGGAAATGTGCTCCTTGGTGCCATGCCCGAAGGCATGATACTGGATATCCCCTTTGAGCCCAATATTCTGCGCACCTTTACCTCCAGCGAAGAGGAATACTATCTGTACGATTCCTATGTGGATATGGATATAACCGGCATCTGGATACGTGGGCTTGTCTCCACAACGGACCGGTCGGGACTGATGCACACCATACTGGTGCTGACCTGCACCCTGCTGCCCGCCCTGCTGGTGGTCACCATCGGCGGTGGCTGGCTCATTGCCCGAAGCGCCTTTAAGCCGATGGAGGATATTCTCACCGCTGCCGACTCCATTTCCGACGGCAATGACCTGACCGCCAGACTGAATCTGCGGCGGGGTCCCTCGGAGATGAAACGGCTCAGCCGGGCCTTTGACCGGATGTTTTCCCGTCTGGAGCACTCCTTCAATGCAGAAAGGCAGTTTGCCTCCGACGCTTCCCATGAGCTTCGCACTCCCATAACCGTGATTCTTGCCGAATGCGACAGGGCAAAGCGCAAAGACGAAACGAAGGAAGATTTTCTGGCTTCCATTGACGTCATTGAGGAGCAGGGCAAACACATGTCCGAGCTGGTACACCAGCTTCTGAGTCTGACCCGTATGCAGCACGGCACCGACAAATACCCCATGCGCCGGGCTGACCTGAGCGTCTTTGTGGAGACCTGCTGCAGCGAATTTGTCCCTTCTGACCAGCGTGGCATCACCCTTGCCACGGATATTCAGGAGGGCATCGAGGCCAGCTACAATCCGGCGCTCATGTCAAGAGTTATTCAGAACCTGCTGCAGAATGCCTATAAGTACGGCAGGGAAAACGGGCACATCTGGCTCAGTCTCCGCACGCAGGGCAAGGGGGCTGTGCTCAAAGTCAGGGATGACGGCATTGGCATCTCCAAAGAGGACCAGAGCCGCATATGGCAGCGCTTCTGGCAGGCGGATACCGCTCGCAGCGATGAGAGCGGAAGCGGTCTCGGTCTCTCTATGGTAAAGGAAATTGCGGAATTCCACGGCGGTCGAGCCGAGGTGGAGAGTGAGCTCGGAAAAGGCAGTACTTTTTCTGTGACGATTCCGTGAATATTGTGAACAAAAATTCCGTTATTTTTCTGATTAATAATTTTATTAGAATTATATCGTATCATATGCTCAACCGATCAAAAGAACCTGTATATCGGTAATCCAAACCGAAAGGAATTTATGAACTATGAATAACGATATAATCTCCACCTCCGCTGCAATCGAGGCAGCAGTAAAATATGCAGGCTTCACCGCTGAGGAGATCCACGGTCTCAAAACCGGCTATGCCGACGGCCTGTTTGAAATAAGCTTTCAGTCCGACTGGTCAATCTACATCTGCTATGTTGACGCCGCAAGCTGCGAGGTGCTGGGCTTTGGCAGTGAGCCCTTTGTGGATTCCGATTACGTTTTTGATCAGTGCGGCTGCGCCGGCGGCCTGAAATTCGGATTGAATATTGTCGCCAGCAAAAAATAAAAGCTTTCATAAAAAAGGGACCGCTGCAGAATTTCCGATTCTGCAGCGATCCCTTTTCTCTTATATCAGATGGTTCGTGAGGGTACCGATATCTTCAATATAGATATCCACCACATCACCCGGTTTGAGCCAAACCTTTTCCTTTTCCTCAAGAGCCACGCCGCTGGGGGTGCCGGTGAAGATCATATCGCCCGGCTCAAGCCTGATGTACTTTGAGGCATAGCTTATGATATCGGCACATTTGAAGATCATGTCGGCAGTGCTGCCGTTCTGGCGCAGCCTGCCGTTCACATAGCTCCTGATATTTTTCCCGCTGTCCGGGTCAAAGCTTTCCGCTGTGACAATACAGGGGCCGCAGGGGCCGAAACCCGGCATGGTCTTACCGATGAGCCACTGGCCGCTGCGCATCTGGGCGTCGCGGAGACTGAAGTCGTTTCCGCAGGTGTAGCCGAACACGCAGTCCATGGCCTCCTCGCGGCTCACGTTCCAGGCCGTTTTGCCCATAACGATGACAAGCTCCGCCTCGTAATCATAGCTGCTCTCCCAGGGTGGAAGGGTCACGTCCGCGCCCGCAGGGGCAAGGGCATTATCGAACTTAGAAAACAGGACAGGATAGTCCTGGGTCTTCATATGGATTCCGGAGGCATGAGCGTGATAATTCAGTCCCACGCACACAAGCTTCCCTGTCTTGTTTACAACGTTTGCATAGGCCGGTTCTTCTACGATGGGGAGGCTCTCTTTAGCAGCGATTCTCTCAAGCTCTGCCGTATTCGCTCCGGCTATGAGCGCATCCATGTTCTGCTCATATCCGGCCGCCGTGGCATCAACAATGCCCCTCTCTGTCACAATGGCAAGGTGTGTTTCCCCGCCGACACATATATTACAAAGCTTCATATAATCGACCTCCATCGTTTTCTGGGGCCATTATATATCAAAGCCATGTTTTCTTCAAGACAGTGCGTTCATCAATTCTCCCCACAGCTCTATGAGCCGAAAGCGGAGTTCATAACCGTCCTCCTCCGTGACAATGGAGAGGTTCTCCTCGCTCATGGCGCTCTGCATTGCCTCCGCCTGCACCGCCGTCAGGCACAGAGGCGGAAATACCACACACCACCAGTTGTGCCCTTCGCCCTCTCCCAGAATCACGCGCAGAGACTCGTATCTCCCGGCGGGGAGGGTAAAGCCCTCATACTCTCTGGTGGGGTAGCTCTCCCGGCTCAGCGTCACACTGACCTGCCGCCCTTGGGCGGCAAGGCTCGCCGCCTGAGCAATATCGTCCATATGCTCGGAGATGATCTGTCTTGCCGCCTGAGAGCTGCCTGCATCCTCCAGCACCGGCGTCAGGTATGCAAGCACCGCGTCTCTCACCTGGAGCTTGATCTCCTGCTCCTCCTCATCATCCGAAACGGCTATCACATGCAGCCGCACCAGGGCAGAGCTTATGGACTGCTGACTTGCCTGCGCCCACGTACCGGCACACAGGAACAGACTTAGCGCCATAAGTGCTGCGATCTCCCAGGCTCTGAGACTTCTGTTTTCCTTTTTTTCCATAAAATAAAACCGCCTTACTATGTATTTGATCATAGTATTGGCGGTTTTTTGGTTTTTTATAACAGCTTGTCTATGGCTTCCGCTACGCAGCAGAACCCAAATTCTTTTTTCAGCTCTGCGCACGCAAGCTCTGCCTGTTCTCTGTCCCTGAAAACGCCGAACACCGCAGAACCGGTCCCGGTCATCACGGAGCCCAGAGCGCCATAATCCAGGAGCTTTCCCTTGATATCGCTCACTGTACGCATACGTCGATCCCCTACGTCCTCAAAGACGTTATACATTCTGCGGCAAAGCTCCGGCAGGCTTCCCTTTTCCAGGGCATCGATGATGCCGCCGGTATCCGGGTGGCCCTTGAGATGTACGCTGTCAAGTTTTTTGAACAGCTCCAGCGTGGAAACGGAAAAGTCCGGCTTGCATATCGTAATACTGCACGACGGCATCGGTGGAAGAGCCGTCAGCTGCTCCCCTCTGCCGGTAGCCAGCATGGTGCCGCCCACAAGGCAGAAGGCCACGTCTGACCCGATCTCCGATGCAAGAGCCATCAGCTCTTCCCGGCTGAGCCTGTCCTCAAAAGCCCGGTTCAGCCCTCTCAGCACCGCTGCCGCATCGGCAGAGCCGCCGCCCATTCCCGCTCCGACCGGAATATTCTTTTTGATCTCAATACGCACGCCCCTGCCCTGTTCGCCGATGGCCTCAAGGTAGCGCAGGGCGGCTTTCACGGCAAGATTTTTCTCATCCCCGGGAATAAAGCGCAGGTTGCTGCGGGCAAAAACGCTGCCGCTGTCGCTTAAAGTCAGGGTCAGCTCATCGCTGAGAGAGACGGTCTGCATGATCATTACCATTTCATGGTAGCCGTCGTCCCGCCTGCCGGTCACATCAAGGGAAATATTGATTTTTGCATATGCTTTCTCTCTGATAATCACGCTGTATCCTCTTTCAGTCAAACAGGTATACCCGAAGCTCATAGGGTCTTGCGGTAAAACCGTTGGAAATGACAAAGTTGTGCTCATAGTTCGCCAGTACCAGCGTTCCGGCAGAAAGGTCTGTATCCTCCGGCGCATCAAAGCGCAGAAGATCGGAGGAGAATGAACAGATCACCAGCAGGCTCTTGCCCTGATAGCTGCGCCGATAAACATAGAAATTCTTGTCCTGGGGCATATACTCCCGATAGTCTCCGTACAGAGCCACAGGAGTCTCTTTGCGGAATTTCAGCAGCTTCCTGTAAAAATTCAGCAGGGAATTCGGATCGTCCTCTTGACTTTTTACGTTGATATCTTTATAATTCTGATTCACATAGAACCAGGGGATACCGGTGGTAAAGCCGGCGTTCTTTTCGTCGGACCACTGCATGGGCGTTCTGGCGCTTTCGCGGCTGGAGCGCTGGATCAGGCTGAGCACCATCTTTTTCGGCAGAACCTTTGAGGCGATGGCTGCGTTATTCTTGCTTGCCACGTCCCGATACATATCCAGCCTCGGCAGCTGGATATTCAGCATGCCGATCTCCTGCCCCTGATAGATGAATGGCGTACCCCGCTGGAGAATATACATGGCCGCCAGCATTTTTCCGCTTTCGGTGTGATATTTTTCACTGCCGTAGCGGCTGATAATGCGGGGATGGTCATGGTTTTCAATATACAGAGCGTTCCAGGCCTTGCCCTCCAGCTTCGTCTGCCACTCGGTAAAGGCCTTTTTCATCTTTATCAGATTGAAGGGGCGCTGGAGCATATCGGTCATGAAGCAGTCCGCCTCCATATGGGAAAAGCCGATCATCTCGTCCAGTACCTTATCCGACCCCTCGGTCACATAGCGGAGCGCCACGTCCGCCGTGGTCAGCGGGCTTTCCCCCACAGTAAAGCAGTCATAATAATCCAGTACATCCCGCTTGAACTCCTTCAGATAGTCATAGGCTTTGGGTCTGTTCACAAAGTGCTTCATGCCGTTTGCAATGGGCGTTTGAGGATATGTGCTGGGCAGGCCGGGAGTCTTGGATATGAAAGTGATTACATCCTCCCGGAAGCCATCCACGCCCATATCCAGCCAGAAGCGCATGATGTTCTTCACTTCCTGACGGACTTTCGGGTTGTCCATGTTCAGATCCGGCTGTTTTTTTGCGAACAAATGCAGATAAAATTCGTCTAAATTCTTATCATACTCCCATGCGCCGCCCTCGAACATGCTGGTCCAGTTGTTGGGGGGCATGAGACGTTTTCCTTTCATACGTCCGGGCCGCCAGAAATAATAATCATGGTAAGGGTTGTTCTTCCCCTTTCGGCTCTCGATGAACCATTTATGTTCGTCGGAGGTGTGGTTCACCACAAGATCCATGAACACTTTCATTCCCCGCTGATGGGCTCCATCCAGTACCTGTCTGAAAACAGCAAGATCGCCGTAATCCGGGTGAATATTCATGTAATCGGAGATATCATAGCCGAAGTCCGCATTGGGAGACGGATAGAGCGGTGAAAACCATATGGCGTCCACATTCAGGCTTTTGATATAGTCCAGCTTGGACAGCACGCCCCAGAGGTCGCCGATCCCATCACCATTGCCATCACAGAAACTGCGGGGCCAAATCTGATAGACAGACATCTCTTTATACCACTGTTCGTCCGCCATGGTCACTCCCCCTTGACAAAAGATGTTCCTATTTTATCACAGCTTTTTCTATATGGCAACGGCGGAATTGGCGGAATCACTTGCCGCAAGTTGACCTTTTTGCCGAAAAGTTGTATTATAAAATTTAATTCAGTATATTTGAAAGGATTTGCCAAAATAATGAATAAGCGTTTTATTTCGCTTGTGCTGATAATTTTGCTGCTGTGTACAGCAGCACCCTGCATTGTCTGGGCTGATAATACCATTATCGCAAACCTTGGCTCTGCGCCTGCCGGGAGATACCTGGACCTGCTCATAGGGACCACTGAAGCCGGAACGGCCTCCTGCGTCGGCGGAACACTGCCCTCGGGCTGCTCTCTGGTCACCGAGCAGAAAAGCAGCGGTGCCTGCCATTTTCTTCAAGGCACACCGATGACTGCCGGCGTATACGAGTTTACACTCTCCGTCAAGGGCGATGGTTCCGTACAGCTTGCCACCCTTAACTGTTCGCTTACGATTTCTCCTTCCGAACCTTTGGTCACGGTCACTCCTGACGTAAGCTGCTTTCTTGGTGACACCGTCAGGCTGGAGGCAACGGTAAAAACCGCAGACTATGGCATTATCAGCTACCGTTGGTTCTCAAACTCCTATAACAGCACCTCCGGCGGCACCTTCATTGAAGGCGCAACCGGCAGCTCACTCCAGGTTTCCACCGCAACGGTGGGTACGACCTACTATTACTGCGAGGTGACCAATACCAACAACGGCAGCTCCACAAGTGTCCTGAGCTCTGCCATCAGAGTGACTGTAAACGAGCCCGTTCTCTCCTCCATTGCTGTCAACGCCATGCCCTCAAAGCAGGAATACAAGGTGGGCGACCAGCTGGACACGGCAGGACTTGAGATCGTTGCCAAATATTCAAACGGCACCAGTGTTGTTATAAGCAGCGGTTTTGAGGTCTCGCCCCGCTCTCTCGATACCGCAGGTACGCAAAGCATCACGGTCAGCTACATGGGTAAGACCTGTACTTTCCCTGTGCTGGTGGCGGATGCAGAGCAGGTGGTTCAGAGTATACTCATCATCTCTGAGCCGGCGAAGCTGGAATATACTGCCGGCGAATGGCTTGACACCACAGGGCTCAAGCTCCGCATCCAGACCAATAAAGGCTGCTTTGATGTGACCACCGGGTTCAGCTGCAGCCCCATGTTTCTGGATAAAGAGGGTTCTCAGACCATTACTGTGAACTATGGCAGCAAGAGTACCAATTTTGTTGTTACCGTCCTCCCGGCAGAGGAGAAGATTGAGAGCATATCCGTCAAGAAAATGCCCACCAAGCTCAGCTATGACGTAGGTGATCGGCTGGACACCAGCGGAATGGTTCTTGAAGTCAAAATGAACACCGGGGAGACCGAGGAGGTCAGCACAGGCTTTACCTGCTCTCCGATGCTCCTGGCCAAGGAAGGCACCCAGCAGATAACCGTCAACTACAAGGGTGTGACCTGCACCTTTGATCTGGTGGTCTCCGCCGCGCCGGAGGAGACCGAGTCCCCCGAGGAAAGCACTGCGCCAACGGCAGCCCCGGAAGTAACTCCCAACCCGGACATTCCCCGGGAGAGTCATTCCAGCACCCTTGTTGTGGTGATTGTGATTGCTGCGGTAATTGCTCTTGCGGCTCTTGGCGTCTATGTATTTGTTATGAAGCATGATAACATACAGGAATTCTTCAAACGCTTCACCAAAAAGAAATAATCCGCCAATAAAAAGCCTCTGTTTCAGACGAAACAGAGGTTTTTTATTGCTTATAGAAGGTTGAGCAAAAGGCGGGAAAGGAATACAAGGCCGAGCATCACTATGACCGCGGCGGGAATCAATACGCCGATAGCCGAGATCAGCATGGCGGGAATGTCGCCCTTCTCAAGCTTTTTGGAGATGGGTTCCTCCTCATACTCCTGCCTGGGGTCTGTCAGCTCTTCTTCCCTTTCCTCATCAGGCTTTTGATTCTTTTCCGCCTGATATTTCATTGCTCTGTCTACTTTGCCCTGAAAAAGCATGATACGCTCCCTTATTCTTCTGCCTTCTGCTGCTTCTCATTCATGCGATGCAGCTTATGATGGCAGGCTACGAAGTGGTTCGGAGCCACCTCTTCCCACTCGGGTACGACCTGCTTGCATATGTCTGTACAGTAGGAGCAGCGGGTGTGGAATTTGCAGCCTTTGGGCGGGTTCACGGGGCTGGGGATGTCGCCCTCCAGGATCTGCAGCTCCCTGTGGCTCTCATCAGAGGTGGTGGGGATGGCGTTCAAAAGCGCCTCGGTATAAGGATGGACAGGATTGTCGAATATCTCCTGGGAATCAGCCAGCTCCACCATAGTGCCCAGATACATAACGCCGATACGATCCGATATGTACTTGACGACAGACAGGTCGTGGGTGATAAACAGGTAGGTCAGATCCTGCTGCTCCTTCAGATCCTGCAGAAGGTTGATGATCTGGGCCTGAATAGATACGTCCAAAGCGGAGACCGCCTCGTCGCAGACCACAAACTTGGGGTCGGTGGCAAGGGCGCGGGCAATGCCGATTCTCTGGCGCTGGCCGCCGGAAAACTGGTGGGGGAAACGGTGCAGGAAGTAGGGGGCAAGCCCGCAGTCGTCCATGACTTTCAGGACTTTCTGCTGCATACGCTCACCTTTATTATGCACCATATTGTGGGCAACCATACCCTCGCTGATAATCTGGCCCACACTCATTCTGGAGTTCAGGGAGGAGTAGGGGTCCTGGAAGATCAGCTGCATATCGCGGCGGAGCCTGCGCATCTCATTGTAGTTCAGGCGGGCAAGGTCAATGCCGTCATCGTGCATTTGCTCGTACTTGTCAAAGTCCGGAGTAATGGGGGCGTATTTGGCCCGCAGCGCATGCACTTCACCGTACTGTGCCTCAATTTTCTGCTCCACCTCGGCGATCTGAGCGTCGATAGCGGCAACTCTTGCATTTGCTCTCTCAAGCTTTGCGGTGACGCTGCCGGGCTTTTTCTCCTCAGCAAAGGCCAGATCGTCCCTGTTCAGAACGATGACCTCTCGCTTTTCCAGAAGCTTTGCCTTCTGGTGAGCGCAGGTGTAGAACTTTTCATAGACGGGAAGAATCTCGCTGACATCCTCCACTGCCACAAAGCCGCCGAATATTTTGGTCAGGTTCAGCATGGCATCCTCTGCCAGCTTGCGAGCCTGATCCAGCTCGCCGTGCTTCGCGTACTGCTGCTCCTCGCTGAGGCTGGCGTATTCCGCCTCCAGCTTGTCGCGCTTGGCCTCAAGCTCCTTCCACTCCTTGCGGAGCTTATGAAATTTCTTGATGGTGGTATACATGTACCTGGGGGCCAGCTCATCCAGAGAGCGCCCATAATACATGGTGCGGCCATAGGTCTGGTGATAGAGTTGGAGGATGGTGCGCCCGAGAGTGGACTTTCCGCAGCCGGACTCGCCGACAAGGCCAAAGGTCTCGCCCTTGTAGATGTCGATGGAGATCCCGTCGTTGGCCTTAACAAAACGACCCTGTTTCAGGGGGAAATACTGCTTCAGGTTACTGATGCTGAGCAGGACTTCTTTGTTATTTTGCATGTCTGTCCTCCTTCCTCGGGTAGAAGCAGCGGATCTGCTGTGTATCCGTCACGTTTACAAGTTCAGGCTCCTCCTCCATGCAGCGCTCGGTAGCGTACTTGCAGCGGGGTGCAAACTTGCAGCCCTTGGGCAGATCCAGCGGATGAGGCACAGCGCCGGGGATGGCCTCCAGACGGGTGTTTGTCGGAGTGTCCAGTCTGGGGATGGACAGCATCAGCCCCTCCGTATATGGGTGGGAATAAATGCTTTTATGGAAAATGGTGTGTGCAGGAGCAAGCTCCACCACCTGGCCGCAGTACATAACAGCCACATCGTCTGCCATCTGGTTGATGACGCCAAGGTCATGGGTGATAAACAAAACGGCGGTGTTGTTCTTCTCCTTCAGCTCATTTATCAGCTTTAGGATCTGGGCCTGGATGGTGACATCAAGAGCGGTAGTAGGCTCATCGGCGATGAGGATCTTGGGCTTGCATGCCAGGGCCATTGCGATCATAACGCGCTGGCGCATACCGCCGGAGAGCTGGTGGGGATACTGCTTTGCCACCACCTCGGGGTTGGGTATTTTAACATCCGCAAGAAGCTCAGCTGCCTTCTTTCTGGCCTCTTTTTTCTTCATGCCCTGATGAATGACCAGCGGTTCGGAAAGCTGCCTCTCCACGGTGAACACCGGGTTCAGAGAGGTCATGGGCTCCTGGAAGATGACGGAGATCGCGTTGCCGCGGATGCTGTAAAGCTCGGTTCTGGTGAGCCTGGTCAGTTCTCTGCCGTCGAAATAGATCTCGCCGGACTCGATATAACCGTTATCGTCGAGAAGCTGGAGGATGCTCATTGCGGAAACGCTCTTGCCGGAACCGGACTCGCCTACGACACCCAGAACCTTGCCGGCATCCAGTGAGTAGCTGACGCCGTTGACGGCCTTGACGGTACCTCGCTTGGTATGGAAGAAGGTCTTTAAGTTTCTAAGCTCTAACAATGCCATACTTCGCACCTCCTTAACGTCCGTTAGTCTTGGGATCGACAGCGTCACGCAGCGCGTCGCCCACCAGGTTGATGCAAATGGTGCATATGCCGAAGATCAGTGCAGGGAACACCCAGCGCCACCAGTACTGCTGGATAACAACGGAGTTGTTTGCGCCGGTGAGCATATTGCCCCATGTGGGCGTGGGCAGTGGGATACCAAAGCCCAGATAGGACAGGGTGGATTCTGTGAGCATACAGGTGGCAAAATCCAGTGTTGCTTCCACAAGGATCAGGGAGAGCACATTGGGCAGGATGTGGCGGAAAACAATGGATCTTTCCTTCACGCCCATGGCCTTTGCGGCAGTGACATATTCCTGCTCGCGCTGGCTCAGTATCTGCGCACGAACCAGGCGGCAGGTAGCAGGCCATGACAGTATGCCCAGAACCACCATGATCAGATACATTCGCATCTCCACCGAGATGGACGTGCCTATAACGGCGGAGAGGATCATGGCAAAGGGGATAAAGGGCAGTCCTCCGAAAATCTCAGCAACACGCATGACCGCCATATCCACGACGCCGCCGAAATAGCCTGCGATACCGCCAAGAATAATGCCGATGACAAGGGCGATGACAACGGAGATCGCGCCGACTGTCATCGTGACCTTACCGCCGTTCACGATACGGGTCAGAATGTCACGGCCCAGATCATCGGTGCCGCAGAGGTAGCCTTTGAGGCCCCAGGTCTTGGTCTCACCGCTGGTGGTGATGGCGTAGTTCTGATAGAAGCCTGCAAAGACGGTCTCTATATCCTCGTCCTGGACACTTGCCGGAACGGTGGACTGGTTGTGTGTATTATCGCCCCAGGAGACCACCTCGCCGTTATCAAGCAGGGCAGTATAGTGATACAGACCGCCGTAAATCTCTACGGGCTTTGCGTCAAACTCAGGCATCACGTTCAGGCCCTTTTCCAGGCTGCCCCAAACGGTGATCTTGCCGTTCTCGTCCACGGCAGCGCAGGTGTTGCCGGTAGCGGCAATGTCAACAATGCCGGAGGACAGATTTTCAGGAACGTTGGATAAGCTGTTCTGCTGCAGGCCCACATAGGCAACAGAACCGTCGTCCAGAAGGGCGATGCAGCTGTAAGAGGAAAGGGCTATCTGCTTGATATGGCCCTGATACTCGCTTTTGACCTTCAGATCCGCCATGTTGCTGTTGCCCCACAGGTAAAGCTCGCCGTCCTCGGTAAGAGCGGCAGAGAACTGGAAACCTGCTTCAATCTGGACGAAGTTCAGGTTCTTCTTCATCATCATTGCGGTGGTGATATCGCTGGGCAGACGATCCTGACCCAGACGGGTATTGCCCCAGACATAGATGTTGCCGTTCTCGTCAGCGGCTACGATATGGTCATAGCCGGCGGCAATATTGACGATCTTTGCCTCAAGAACTTCCTCGGGGATGTTGGCAAGGTCGATCACATCGGTGATTTTGGTATAACCCCAGGTGTATACCTTGCCGTCCTTGGAAACGCCCAGGCCGTAGGTAGTGCCCGGCGTGATATCGGCCACGTTGCCCTCCAGTTCCTTGGGGATGTCCATCATGCTCATGGTGGGAGGGACATTGGTCTGAGTATTGTCGCTGTAACTCAGGTCAATGGGCAGGAAGTGGGGACCGATCATAACAAATAGGAAGATAATGAGGAACACAATCAGACCGATCATGCCCAGCTTGTTGTGCAGGAAGTTGAGCAGCATGGTGCGGCCGGGGCTCTGGAGCTGTTCTTCCTCCATGAAGCTCATGGTCTTGTTCCGGTTGCCGAACAGACGGGTAAAGATGGTCGTGCGGTTTTTCTTTTCTTTTTTCATCATCGCATACCTCCTTACTTATCCACGCGGACTCTGGGATCGACCAGACCGTAGCTCAGGTCCATAATAAGCTGACCCAGAAGGCTGATAACGATGTAGAACATCTGGATAGCCAGCGCCAGCTCATAGTCGCGTTGCATCAGGCCCTGATAATACAGCGCGCCCATACCGTTGAGAGAGAATGTATTCTCAATAATAAGGGAGCCGCTGAATATACTCAGGAACCAGCCGATCAGAACCGTTATCACAGGCAGCAACGCGTTGCGCCATGCGTGGGAGTAGATAACGACCTTCTCGCGCAGGCCCTTTGCACGGGCAGTGCGTATGTAGTCCATGCTCAAGGCCTCGATCATGGCAGCACGGACATAGCGGGTCATGCCGCCCAGAGAGGCAAAAGTCATTACGATGACCGGCAAAGCCATATAATATGCTTTGTCGAGGAAGAGACGGAAGCCGGTGTAGCTGGCACCCGGCGTCTGCATGCCGAAGACCGGGAACCATCGCAGCGTTACGGCAAAGAGCCAGACAAAGACAAGGGCAACAATGTAAATAGGAATACTGTAACCCACAATGGTCACGACTTGCACGGCGTTATCCACCTTGCCGTTTTTATGCACGGCGCAGTAGATACCCAGTGGGATCGTGATGGCAAGGGCCAGAATTGTGGAAAAGATATTCAGAAATATCGTGTTGCTCATACGTTCCGGAATCACATCTGCCACTGGCTTTTTATACAGGGAGGAGTCACCCAGATTGCCCTGAAGCAGACCGTTATAGGTGCCGGTCGTTTTATCCTTGGCAAGGCCCATCCACCTGGCGTATCGCAGGAGAAGAGGATCATCCAATCCGTATTCTTCCCGAAGCTGCTGATATCTCTGTTCGTACTCGGCAGGCTTCAGTGTTTTTTTCAGCGGTTCCAGTTCCGCTCTGGCAGGGTCTGAGGGGATCAAGTTGTAAAGAGCGTACATCAATATGGACACGACAAAAAACACAATGACCATATAGCATATACGCTTGATCACATACTTTGTCATCCGCAAACGCCTCCTTTACTCAAAATTGTATAATAAATATATTTTAATCCTACTGGGAGTAATTTTCAACATTAAATAACAGGAACAGATTATTTTTTTAGGGTTCAGTGAAAAAAGACGCAGGGCGGACTTGCCGCCCCGCGTCGAATACAAAAGTTCAGGTAAGATTACTCGGCGTTCTCGATGGAAGCATAGAGGATGGCCTGCTGGAAGTCCCACAGAGAACTCTCCTGGAAGTCGTTGAGCCAATCGGCGTGGATGGTGTAGTACACGTTGGAGTACAGGGGGATCTCAGGCAGCAGCTCATTCCAGCGGATGATGAATTCCTGCCACAGAGCCAGATAGCCCTCGGTGTCGGTGGAATCAACGCTGTATACCATATCCATGGAGGTGCGGTCAAGCTCCTCATCGAAGATGTAGTCGGTGTTGTAGCCAAGATCGATGTACTTCTGATCGAGCGTGAAGGTATAGGACTGGTCATAGGCAGCGGGGAAGTTGCTGGCCAGGTTGTACATGCCGTAGGTGGGAACGCCATACTTATCTCCCTGGGTCGAATCACGGTACATGTAGTTGAGCAGCTCATCGAAGGTCATGACAGTCTGCTCAATGACCATACCGGCATCAGCAACCTGCTGACCGTTTGCAAGCATGGTAGCAAGCAGGTCGGAAACAGCATTGCCTTCGGAGGCGGCCCACATAATGTGCAGAGGCATCAGGATGGTACCGTCATCCAGCGTGACGTTCAGAGAATAGTCGCCTGCTTCCTCAGCAGTGACCTTCTTGTAACGGGTGCCGGAGACATAATCGGAGCCGTCCTCTGCATAGACCCAACCGTCCTCAACAAGCAGTTCGACTGCCTTTTCAGGATCGTAAGCGTAGGTGTTCAGCTTCTCAGCGAAGAGCTCTTCGGAGTCCTTATACATCCACATTGCGAGGCCATAGGGGCCGTGAACAACAGAGCCGTAGCCCTCGCAGAAGGTGTTGGCGAATTCGTTGCGATCCAGCATATATGCGATTGCGTGACGGACTGCAACAAACTGGGTGGGGCCAAAGTCGCTCTGGAAGACGATCTCGCCGTAGCCGTTACGCTCGAAGCTGATAGCCTCGAAGCCGCCAGCGTCGACCATATCGAGTGCGGTGTTGATATCGCTGCCGGTGGCCAGATAGTCGAGCAGGTCGATAGCGCCGGTTGCCAGTGCGTCAAACTGGGTCTCTGCTTCAGACTTGACGATAACAAGCTGCTGGATGGAAGGCTTCTGGCCTTCGAAGTTGCCGGCGTAGTAGGGGTTGATCTCAAGAACGGTCTCAAGAGCGCCGGTGTCGAGGCTCTTGATGACATACGGGCCTGCAGAAACTGCATCCTCGTACATCCAACGGGCAGCGTCGATCTCGGATGCGACCAGCTCGCCGCCCTCGAACTTGGCACCGTCCTCGGTTTCGACGACGGTCAGATCAGCAGAAGCGTACATGGGGATGTACAGGGGGCTCAGGGCAGCATAGGTCAGATCGTAGAAGTAGGGCAGGTAGTCTGCGCTGATGGTGATGCTGTAGGTGTAGTCATCAACAAGGTGCAGACCGGAAATGGTCTCCGCCTCACCGGACTGATACTCTGCACCGCCGACGACCTGATCGGGAACGACCTTCGCGCCGGCCTCAAGAGCTGCAGGAGACATCTCGATGAGCAGATATGCAACGTAGTTTGCTGCAGTGATGGGCTCGCCGTTGCTGAAAAGCAGACCCTCGTTGATCTTAACGGTGTAGGTCTTGGTGCCGTCTTCATTCTCAACGCCCTCGATGCCGCCGCAGACGGTCTCATTGACTATGTACTCGCCGCCCTGGTTGGTGGTGACGGTTGCGTAGTCATTGATCAGGTCACGGATCATCTTGTCGGTTGCGTTGTTGGTCCACCAGGAACCGGGGCCAATGTCGCCGGAAACATCGGTGTTGCTGCCGTAGATGAGACGGTTGGGATGCGTCTCAGCAGGAGCAGCAGACTCTTCCGCAGCAGGAGCAGCAGACTCTTCGGTTGTGGTAGCGGTGGAATCGCCGCAGGCGCACAGTGCGAAGACCATTGCTACTGCAAGAAGCATTGCAAGAAACTTCTTCATTGTTTTTCCTCCTAAAATATTTATACATGTCCTCATAGCTATCTTTTATTTGGAATGTATATATGCACTTTATTATAAATAACTACTTGGATTTTGTCAATTGCGTTTCTGACTATATCTGAGCTTTTTTGTAAATTTTCTTGGTGATTTTTGTGCAGAATTCACACCGTATGTTTTTTCCTTTTTGCAGGAAAAATAAATTTTCGCTGAAAAAATGTTGACATCTGAGGGGAAGATATGATATTATCTCATGGCTGAACGGCCCATGCGGGTGTAGTTCAATGGTAGAACACCAGCCTTCCAAGCTGGATACGTGGGTTCGATTCCCATCACCCGCTCCAGCTCTTTGCCGGGTTAAATATGCGCCAATAGCTCAGCAGGATAGAGCAACTGCCTTCTAAGCAGTAGGTCGGGGGTTCGAATCCCTCTTGGCGTGCCAAAAGAATATTATGGTGGGATTAGCTCAGTTGGTAGAGCACCGGATTGTGGTTCCGGGTGTCGTGGGTTCGAGCCCCATATCCCACCCCATTAAAAAAGAGGCCGGCTGCGCCGGTCTTTTTCTGCAAAGTCTGTGCCCGATACTGGGATGTAGTGTAATGGTAACACACCGGACTTTGACTCCGATATAGTGGGTTCGAGTCCCGCCATCCCAGCCAATGCACTGTCCCTTTGCAATAGAAATTACATTCACCTTGCCCCAGTAGCTCAGTAGGCAGAGCACCTGCCTTTTAAGCAGGGTGTCCGGGGTTCGAATCCCCGCTGGAGCACCAG
>CAZESU010000012.1:0-31254 GCA_964515275.1 uncultured Oscillospiraceae bacterium | reverse complement strand
TGAGATATAAGAAATACAATATAAGAACTGGAACTATAAATATATATCCACTTATAGAGCGTATGAGAATATCAGAAAGGGGTAACATTTTTCCTCCTTAGTTTGCTGTAAAAATTATTTTTAGGACTGTCAACCAAAGCCGGTCACAAACGTCGATTTGTCGAACTGCTCTGATTATAGCACATGAGCGAAGATTTCACAAGGCCGGTGCAAGCCGTTTTACCCCTGATTTTGCCTTCTGCAAATTCAATTTCAAAAAATCAGAAAAAATGTCTTGACAAACTGCTCCCCGAACGACCACAAGTACCGCGCCGATGGTCATGACTTTTAAGGACAAAGCCGATGGCCGTATAGGAGACGACACGCCCCAGATTGTATAAAAGTGCCGGGCGGAAGGTTTGGTTTTCAGCAGTCTGCCCGGGCTGAGGGAGACACTGGGTGAGATTGATGCCGCCGCACATGGCAATACAGTGGACAGAGGTGATAAGACCGATAACGAACAGCATACCATAGCCCATTGTGGTATCCGCAAGCTGACTGGGAACCAGCAGGTTCAGAATACCCATGGACTGGAGTATCACATACAGGGAAATGATGAACCAGCATGCAGACCATGCGGGTGATATCCGGCTTCTGTTTCTTTGTGTTGGTCAAAACGGTATAATCAAGCTTTTCTATATGGGCGATGATCTCTGAAAGCCTGATTTTCTCCGTGTCATATACGATCTCGGCTGTCCTGCTGTTGTAGCTTACATCGGCCCTGATGATCCCATCTGCCAAACGCAGAGTTTTATCAATTTTGTTCTGGCAGTTCACACAGGTCATGCCGCCGATGTGAAGCAAAATTTCTTTCTCCATGCTCAGCCTCCTTTATTTTAGCCATTTAAGAGCAGCAGAAAAAATGTGGATTTTATGTGGTGCGGCGAAACATTTTCTGCAATTTATCAGCCATACTAACTTGTGATGAAACAGTGGGAGAAAGAACCCCACTGAAAAAATAAGGAGGTAATCTGATGTCATTGATAAACAAAGAGCTTGCGGATTTTTCTGTACAGGCTTATCAGGACAAGGCATTTAAAACCGTTACCAAGTCAGATATTCTTGGAAAGTGGAGCGTATTCTTCTTTTACCCGGCGGACTTCACCTTTGTCTGCCCCACCGAGCTGGAGGACTTGGCGGACAAGTATAAGGAGTTTACCGCCATCGGCTGCGAGATATACGCTGTCTCTACCGACACCCATTTTGTCCACAAAGCATGGCATGATGTGTCCGACAGAATCAAAAAGCTGCGCTATCCCATGCTGGCAGACCCTACCCACGCCCTGTGCAGAGACTTTGACGTGCTCATCGAGTCCGACGGCATGGCGGAGAGGGGCACCTTTATTGTGAACCCCAAGGGGCACATTGCAGCATATGAAGTGAGTGCGGGCAATGTTGGCCGCAACGCCGAAGAGCTGCTCCGCAAGGTGCGTGCGCTGCAGTTCGTGGAGAAACACGGGGACGAGGTCTGCCCCGCAAAGTGGCAGCCCGGCGATGAGACCCTGAAGCCCAGTCTGGATCTGGTGGGGCTGCTGTAAACGATGAGTGAAGAAAAGCGCGAAAACCTATATGACGTGGTCATTGTCGGGGGCGGCCCCGCCGGACTGACTGCCACTCTGTATCTGGCCCGTGCCCGTTATCGGGTACTGGTCGTGGAAAAGGAGCAGTTTGGCGGGCAGATCACCATCACCTCCGAGGTAGTCAACTATCCCGGCGTTCTCTCCGCCGATGGAGAGGCACTGACAGAGACCATGCGCCGTCAGGCTGAGAGCTTCGGCGCGGAGTTCCTGATGGCGGAAGTGGAGAGCCTGAGCCTGCAGGGCGACATCAAAACGGTTCACACCAGCCGGGGAGATCTCAGCTGCTTCGGCATTCTGCTTGCCACCGGTGCCCACCCGAGAAGTGTAGGCTTTGAAGGTGAGAAAGAATTCAGAGGCCGGGGTGTGGCATACTGTGCCACCTGCGACGGCGAATTTTTCACAGGCAAGGAAGTGTTTGTAATCGGCGGCGGATTTGCGGCGGCGGAGGAAGGGGTGTTCCTCACCAAGTACGCAAGGCATGTGACCATCCTGATGCGTGGCGAAGACTTTTCCTGCGCAAAGTCGCTGGCGGATGCGGCGCGCAGCAATGAAAAGATCAGCGTTATTACAAATGCTCAGGTGGAGTCCGTCACCGGCGGAGACAGAGGCATTACCGCCATCCGCTACCGGGATCGTAAAACCGGGCAGGTCAGTGAGCACCGTGCTCCTGACGGAGAAATCATCGGCGTGTTTGTTTTTGCCGGTTATGTGCCCGCCACCGCTCTTGTAAAAGAGTTAGCAGAGCTGAACGAGCAGGGCTATGTTGTCACCGACCGACAGCAGAAAACCAGCGTCGAGGGCCTTTATGCGGCAGGCGACGTGTGCGTTAAGAATCTGCGGCAGGTTGTCACTGCCGTGGGAGATGGGGCCACAGCGGCAACGGAGCTTGAAAAATATGCTGCCGCCATGCAGAAAAAAACCGGGCTTACTCCCGCACGGCCCGTTTCCAAGGCGGAGACAGCCAGCCAGGCAGGCGCGAAAGCCGCTCACAAGGGGGGAGAGCTGTTCCCGGAGAATGTACAGGCGCAGCTCAGAAGCATCTTTGACCGCATGGAGCAGCCGCTGATCCTGCGCCTGTTTCTGGATGACCGACCTGTCTCCCATGAGCTTGAGCGGTATATGACAAGCCTTGCAGCCCTGACCGATAAGCTGACCGTGGAACATGCTCCTTCCAATGTGCAGGAGGCGGAGCGTCCCTGTGTCCGTATTCTGCGTTCAGACCGGACGGCGACCGGCCTTGCGTTTCATGGCGTCCCCGGCGGACATGAGTTCACCTCATTTGTATTGGGGCTATATAACGTCTCCGGGCCGGGACAGTCGCTGGAACCGGAAGTGCTGCAGGCAATTGAGGAGATTGTATCTCCGGTAAAAATGCAGGTACTGGTCTCTCTTTCCTGCTCCATGTGCCCGGATATGGTGACAGCCGCCCAGCGTATCGCTGCGGAAAATGAGAACGTGACAGCAGAGGTCTACGATGTCAATCAGTTCCCGGCTCTGAAAGAACAGTACCGGGTGATGAGCGTGCCCTGCCTTGTCATCGGCGACACTCAGGTGAGCTTTGGAAAAAAGAGCATCAGGCAGCTTCTTGAGCTGATCTCAGATACTCAGAAAAAATAAAACAAAAATATCCTATCCGCGCTGCTTCCTTTTTCAGGAAGCAGCGCAATTTTTACACATTATGTATGAAAAATTGTATAGATATACCCATTGACTTTACTAAGATAAAGTGATAATGTAATAGCGCGATAACATAACAGAGGAGGAAGCAGCGGTGGTCAATATCCATTCGGAATCTGTTGACAGATTGTTTCAGACCATACTGAATTTAAATACAATTGACGAGTGCTATGATTTCTTTGAGGATCTTTGTACCATAAAGGAAATTCAGGACATGTCCCAGCGCCTGGATACTGCGGTTCTGCTGCTGAAGGGCTTCAGCTACCAAAAGATCACGGAGCAGGTGAATATAAGCTCGGCGACCATAGGCCGCGTCAACAAGTGCATCAATTACGGCAGCGGAGGATATAAGCTGGCAATTCAGCGCCTGGAGGAAACGGAGAAGAAAGATGACAATTGATGATTCCGTGCTGCAAAGCGGAGAAAAAATCATTTTATCCCTGAGGGAGCTGTACGCGCAGCACGGTTATACACCTTATCGGATGAGCAAATTCGAGGAATATGATCTATATGCAAGAAACAAGGATTTTCTGGTCTCGGATCAGGTCATCACCTTTACCGATACCAACGGCAGACTGATGGCCCTGAAGCCGGATGTCACCCTTTCCATTATCAAAAACAGTAAGGACATGCCTCAGGAGCTGAAAAAGGTATTCTATAACGAAAATGTATATCGTGTTTCCAAGGGTTCCAACTCCTTTAAGGAGATCATGCAGGCAGGGCTTGAGTGCTTCGGACGGGTGGATACAGGGAGCATATGCGAGGTGATCGAACTTGCGGTCAGGAGCCTTCTCACTGTGTCTGATGACTGTGTGCTGGAGCTTTCCAATCTGAGCCTGCTTGAGACTGCGGTGAGCAGACTGAATCTCCCCGAGGAAGCAAAGAGCGGGCTTTATAAGGCCATCAGCGAAAAGAACCTGCACGGTATCAAAGAGATATGTGCATCGGCGGATGCCCAGCTGGAAGCGGTTGAAAGGCTTCTTCGTCTGGTGAGCATACGGGGTAAGCTTTCCCAGGCGACAAAGGAACTGCACTCCATTTTGGACAATGACGGATTGAATGGGGGACCTTTCTTTTCTGTTTTACAGATGCTCTCTCAGAGCGAGGCTGCCGACAGAATTCTGATTGACCTTTCCGTTGTAAACGACACGAATTATTATAACGGCATTGTCTTTAAAGGCTTTATCAAAGGCGTACCTTCCGCTGTACTGACCGGCGGACAATACGACAAGCTGATGCGGAAAATGCAGCGGAAGTCCGGTGCCATAGGCTTTGCCGTGTATCTGGATTCTCTGGGGCATCTGACCGATAGGCAGGAAACCGTCGCAAAAAAAACCGTTTTAAACGTGGCCCTGCCCAAAGGGCGCCTGGGAGAAAAGGTCTACGACATGTTTGAAAAGGCCGGATTTCCATGCCCGTCCATCAAGAAAAACAACCGAAAGCTGATTTTTGAAAATGAAGAGTGTGGCATCCGTTATTTCTGGGTAAAGCCCTCGGATGTGGCGATCTATGTGGAGAGGGGTGCTGCGGATATCGGTGTTGCCGGGAAAGACATTCTGCTGGAATACGAGCCGGACGTTTATGAACTTCTGGACCTGAATGTGGGCAAGTGCTATATGGCTGTGGCAGCAAAAAAAGACTTCCGGGATGATCCGGGGCAGACGCTTCGGGTGGCCACCAAGTTTTCCAATATTGCGGGCAAATATTACCTGTCAAAAGGCCGGGATATCGATATCATCCATCTGAATGGTTCCATTGAGCTGGCCCCAATCCTGGACCTGTCCGATGTAATCGTGGATATTGTGGAGACCGGTGCTACCCTGAGAGAAAACAATCTGACTGTAATCGATAAAATATTGCCTATAAGCGCACGGCTTATCTGCAACAAGGCCGGCTATAAATTTAAAACCGAAGCGATAGACAGAGTAGTGCGTGAGATATTCGCACAGATGGAGGAAGAAAAATGATTAAAATTTTGAAATACGGCGAGGTGGCCAATACCGAACTTTTTGCACGCACTGCGCCCACGGTAAACGTGCAGGATATCGTTTCCGAAATTATCAAAGATGTCAGAGCAAACGGTGACAAGGCTCTTTTTGCCTACTGCAAAAAGTTTGACAAGGCGGAGCTCAGTTCCCTGCAGGTGAGTGAAGAGGAGATCGATGAGGCCATGGCCTCGGTGGAGCCGAGATTTATTGAAGTTCTTCAGAAGTCTGCCGCCAATATCCGAAAGTTCCACCAGCGTCAGGTAAGAAACAGCTTTATCATCAATGACGAAGACGGCATTATCATCGGCCAGAAGATCATCCCCGTTGACCGAGCGGGACTTTATGTACCCGGCGGCACTGCGGCATATCCGTCCACCGTGCTGATGGACGCTATTCCTGCAAAGATCGCCGGCTGCCGTGAGGTGGTCATTGTCACGCCCCCAAACAGCGAGGGCAGGATTAATCCCGTAATTCTGGCCGCCGCAAAGGTTGCCGGAGTGGACAGAATTTTCAAGGTGGGCGGCGCGCAGGCAATTGCAGCTCTGGCCTACGGTACGGAGACCATCCCCAGAGTGGACAAAATCGTAGGCCCCGGAAATGCCTTTGTGGCAGAGGCCAAGAAGCAGGTATTCGGTCAGGTTTCCATTGATATGATAGCAGGCCCCAGTGAGATTCTGATTGTTGCCGATGGGAAAACGGAAGCCAGATTTGCAGCGGCGGACCTTCTGTCTCAGGCGGAGCACGACAAGATGGCCACCGCAATTCTTGTAACAGATTCAGAAGAGTTGGCAAAGGCCGTTCAGGCGGAGCTTGAGATACAGATACCGAAACTGGACCGAGCGGAGATTGCCAGAGCCTCTATTGACAATAACGGCAAAATCATCGTGGCGGATGATCTGAGCCGTGCTATTGACATTGCAAACGAGATCGCCCCCGAGCACCTGGAGCTGTGTGTAGATCAGCCCTTCGATTATCTGGACAAGATCCGCCACGCAGGCTCCGTCTTTATGGGGCGCAACTGCCCGGAGGCTCTGGGCGACTATTTTGCCGGACCCAACCACACCCTGCCCACCAGCGGTACCGCTAAATTCTCAAGTCCGCTGTCAGTGGATGATTTTATCAAAAAGACTCAGTATACTTATTACACCCGTGAAGCACTGAAAAGAGCGGCGGATGACGTAGCCTGTTTTGCCCGTGCGGAAGGCTTTACCGGCCACGCAAAGAGCGCTGTCATCCGTACCGAGGGGGACGAAAAATGAGCCGCTTCTTCAGTGCAAAGTACAAGGAGCTTACACCCTATACACCGGGCGAGCAGCCAAAGGACAGGCGGTATATCAAGCTCAATACCAATGAATCGCCGTTCCCGCCCTCACCCGTGGCGCAGGCGATGGCAAAGCAGGCGGCGGAAAATTTGCAGCTCTATTCCGACCCGGAATGCCGCAACCTGACTAACGCGGCGGCGGAGTATTTTGGCGTTGCAAAGGATGAAATTCTCTTTACAAACGGCTCCGATGAGATACTGAACTTTGCCTTCATGACTTTTTGCGACGATGAGCACCCTGCGGTTTTCCCTGATGTGACCTATGGCTTTTACCCGGTATTTGCCGGACTGAATAAAGTACCTTACCGGGAGATCCCCTTAAAGGCGGATTTCTCCGTAGACCCGCAGGATTACATGGGAATCGGCCAGACCATTTTTCTTGCCAATCCCAACGCCCCCACAGGACTGGCACTGCCCTTGTGCGACATTGAGGCCATTGTAAAAAGCAATCCAGACAGCGTGGTGGTCATTGATGAGGCCTATGTGGATTTCGGGGCAGAAAGCGCGGCAAAGCTTATCCATAAGTATGATAACCTCCTTGTTACCCAGACCTTTTCCAAGTCCCGTTCCCTGGCCGGGGCGAGGCTCGGCTTCGGTATCGGCTGCAGGGAGATGATACAGGATTTGAACACCATCAAGTATTCCACAAACCCCTATAACATCAACCGTATGACTATGGCCGCCGGAATTGGTGCCCTTCAGGATGATGCATATTTCAAAGCCAATTGCCGGGCCATCATGGAAAATCGGGCCTGGACGGTAAAGGAGCTTGAAAAGTTGGGCTTTTCGGTGCTGGACTCCAGAGCCAATTTCATCTTTGTCAGACACCAATGGGCCAACGGCAAAGAGCTGTACCTGAGATGTAAGGAAAAGGGTATTCTGGTGCGCCATTTTGACAAGGAACGTCTGAGAGACTATAACCGTATTACCATCGGGAGCCGGGAGCAGATGCAGGCTCTGACGGATACATTGAAGAAGCTGCTGGAGGAGATCAAATGAGAACAGCCGAAATCAAAAGAAAAACAGCGGAGACCGATATTGCTTTGAGCTTATCCCTTGACGGGAGCGGGAAGAGCAACATCGACACCGGCTGTGGATTTTTGGACCATATGCTAACGCTTTTCGCCAGACATGGGCGCTTTGATCTGAATGTGATCTGCCGGGGCGACACGGATGTGGACTTCCATCACACCACAGAGGATATCGGCATTGTTCTGGGCGCCGCCTTCGCGGAGGCTCTGGGCGATAAGAAAGGGATTGCGCGCTATGGCGATACGACCTTGCCCATGGATGAGGCGCTGGTGCTCTCTGCCGTGGATCTCTCCGGCAGAGCCTATCTTGGATATGAACTGGCTGTACCCACAGAAAAGGTGGGCAGCTTTGATACCGAGCTTGTGGAGGAGTTCTGGATGGGCTTTGCCCGCAGTGCCGCCTGTACGCTGCATATCCGCCAGCTGGCAGGGAAAAATTCCCACCATATCATCGAGGCGGCCTTCAAATCGGTGGCACGGAGCCTAAAAAAGGCGGTCGACATTGATGCGGCTTATGCAGAAGAAATTCCATCCACCAAAGGAGTTTTGTGATGATCGCTATTGTAGATTACGGTGTGGGCAACCTGTTTTCCCTAAAAAGCTCCCTCACAGCGATCGGTGCGGAGGCTGCAGTGACAGCGGACAGAGAGGTAATTGCTCGGGCCGAAAAGGTGATACTGCCCGGTGTGGGAGCCTTTGAGGACGCTGTTGGGAAGCTGCGTTCCACCGGCCTGGATGAAGTGCTGAAGCAGGAGACGGAGAAAGGCAAGCCGCTGCTGGGCATCTGTCTCGGTATGCAGATGCTCTTTGAAAAGAGCTTTGAATACGGCGAGCATGAGGGTCTTGGATTCATAAGCGGCGCTGTACGACCCATTGCGGAAGTGATACCGGCAGAATACAAAATCCCCCATATCGGCTGGAACGCTTTTCACTTTAAAAAGCAAAGCCCGCTGTTTCGCTATGTTTCTGAGGGGGATTTCGTGTATTTTGTCCACTCCTATTATGCCGCCGACTGCGCCGCCGACACTGTCGCTGTCGCAGAATACGGCGCAGAGCTGACTGCCGCTGTGCAGAGAAAAAACGTCCTCGGCTGTCAGTTTCATCCGGAGAAAAGCGGCAGAGTAGGACTCAATATTTTGAGAGCCTTCGCCGAGATAAAGGGGGATGACCTATGCTGATCTATCCGGCCATTGACCTCTTTGCTGGCAAAGCCGTGCGCCTTTATCGGGGAGACTATGCCCAGATGACCGTTTACAGTGACGATCCGCCCCGGATCGGGTCAGATTTTAAAATCTGCGGCGCCGGACAGATCCATATTGTGGATCTGGAGGGAGCCAAAAGCGGCAGTACGCCCAATTTTGAAACGATCCGGGCCATAAAGAACAGAACAGGACTGTTCTGCCAGGTGGGCGGCGGTATCCGCAGCATGGAGACAATAGACCGATATCTTTCCGCCGGTGTTGACCGGGTTATTCTGGGGACTGTAGCTGTGACAGAGCCGGGTTTCGCAGAGCGGGCGGTCAGAAAATACGGCGATAAAATTGCCGTGGGCATTGATATCAAAGACGGTTATGCTGCCATAAAAGGCTGGAAGGAAAAGTCCGCACTGACGGCTGTGGAGCTTTGCCGAAAGATGCAGAACGCCGGCGTCAAGACGCTGATCTGTACTGACATCTCCAAAGACGGCACCATGCAGGGCACAAATCATGCCCTGTACAGTCGGCTTATGCAGGAGTTCGACATGCAGATTATTGCGTCCGGCGGCGTGTCTTCCTTGGACGACATTAAGCATCTCAGGGAGGCAGAGCTTTATGGCGCAATCATCGGTAAGGCATATTATACCGGCGCCATCGACCTGAGAGAAGCAATTGAGGTGGCAGGATGATAACAAAAAGAATTATCCCTTGTCTTGACGTGAAAAACGGCAGAGTTGTCAAGGGCGTCAATTTTGAGGGGCTGCAGGATGTGTCTTCACCGGTGGCGCTGGCGGAATACTATTCCGGCTGCGGCGCGGACGAATTGGTATTTTACGATATTACCGCCTCTTCCGACGGAAGAAAGCTGTTTACCGATATCCTCACAGAGACGGCCAGCAAGGTCTTTATCCCCCTCACAGTAGGCGGCGGCATCAATTCGGTGGAGGATTTTGACCGGGTGCTGAAATGCGGCGCGGATAAGGTCAGCGTAAATTCCGGGGCGATACGAAGTCCCGCTCTGGTCTATGAGGCTGCGAAGCTGTATGGAGACCAGTGCGTGGTGCTGTCGGTAGATGTCAAGCGCGTTGACGGGGTGTTTCGGGTCTTTGCCAAGGGCGGCAGAGAGAACACCGGTATGGAAGCGATACAGTGGATCAAACAGTGCGTGGATAACGGCGCAGGGGAGATCGTAGTCAATTCCATCGACACCGATGGTGTAAAGGGCGGCTTTGACCTTGAGATGCTGGATGCCGTATGCAATGCGGTCTCCGTCCCGGTGATCGCCTCAGGCGGTGCCGGAAAGATCGAGGACTTTATCAGCCTTTTCAAAGCGCTGCCAAAGGTGGATGCGGGGCTTGCCGCCTCCATTTTCCATTTCGGCGAGGTAAAAATAGCAGACCTGAAGGCGGCTATGGCAAGAGAAAATATTCCCACACGGCTATGAGGAGACAGTATGATTAACATTGATGAACTGAAATATGATGAAAAGGGCCTGATTCCTGCCATCGTTGTGAATGCCGTCAGCAAAAGGGTTCTGACGCTGGCATATATGAACAGGGAAAGCCTTGAAATCTCTCTGGAAAAGGAGCTCACCTGTTTTTGGAGCAGGTCGCGTCAGGCGCTTTGGCTCAAGGGGGAGACCAGCGGAAATTACCAGCATATCGTCTCCGTCACGGCGGACTGCGACAGGGATGCGCTGATCGTAATGGTGGAGCCTGACGGGCCGGCCTGCCACCTGGGAACAGAGTCCTGCTTTGAATATCCTCTCTTTCAAAGCGAAGAGCGTCGGGAGTTTTCCTATGAGGGCCTTTTGAACCTTATTGCAGGCAGAAAGACTGAAAAGAAGGAGGGCTCCTATACCACCTATCTTTTTGAAAAGGGTCTGGATAAGATACTGAAAAAAATCGGCGAGGAGAGCACGGAGGTCATTATTGCCGCAAAAGCGGAGGATAAAAAAGAGACCGTATATGAGATCGCTGACCTTGCCTATCATGTGATGGTACTGATGGTAGAGATGGGCATCTCTCTGGAGGATATCCACAAGGAGCTGGCTTCCCGCCATGTGATCGACAAAAAAATAAAACAGGAGAAGATGACTTGATGGGGCTGACGGATCTGCATGTCCACACGACTTTCAGCGACGGCAAAAATACGCCGGAGGAAATGGTTCGGGAGGCAATAGCCTGTAAAATGGAAACCATCGGCTTTTCCGACCATTCTTACACTTTTTTTGATGAGAGCTACTGCCTGAAACAATCGGAGCTTGCCCGCTACCGCGCCAGTATAGAGGAGCTGAAGATACCGTATCAGGACAAAATAAGAATCCTTTGCGGCATTGAACAGGACTTCTATTCTGAAGAACCCTGTGATGCTTACGACTACGTGATCGGATCGGTACACTACATCAAAGCCGGGGAGGAATATATTCCCGTAGATGAGTCTTTGAAGACCCTGCAGGCGGCGGTAAAGAAATACTTTGGCGGTGATATCTATGCGCTGATCGGAGAATATTATCGCACAGCGGCACAGGTCGTGGAAAAGACCAATGCCGATATCATCGGCCACTTTGACCTGATAACCAAATTCAACGAAGGAGGAGCATTGTTTGACGAATCGGATCCCAGATATATCACTGCTTCCCGAAAAGCGGCCGACTGCCTTTTGAAAACAGGCCGCCCTTTTGAAATTAACACAGGAGCCATTTCGCGCGGCTACCGTACCACGCCATACCCCTCCAAAGCATTGATAGACTATATTCGGGAGCGGGGCGGTAAGTTTGTACTCTCAAGCGACAGCCATGCCAAAGAAACTCTGTGCTTCCAATTTGAAGATCTGCTTGATCTGACAAAAGAATAAGAGCAATTGCCCGCCATTCGGATGTGTTTTTTCTTTTGGAAAGCATATACCTTAGTGGAGGGCTTTTTTATGAGTGAGACTGGAAAATTTGTAATCTACTCCCGAAAATCCAGATTTACGGGAAAAGGGGAGAGCATAGAAAATCAGATCGATATGTGCAGGCAGTATATCCGCACGATTTTCGGAGATGCAGCGGCGGACTCGGCCCTTGTCTATGAGGACGAGGGCTTTTCCGGCGGAAATCTGGAGCGCCCGCAGTTTAAGAAAATGATGGCTGACGCAAAGAAGAAAGAATTCCGGGCAATCGTGGTATACCGCCTCGACCGTATCAGCCGCAATATCGGCGACTTTGCGGGGCTGATAGAAGAATTGAATGGAATGAAGATCGATTTTATCTCCATCAGGGAGCAGTTTGACACCTCTTCTCCCATGGGCCGGGCCATGATGTATATCTCCTCCGTTTTTTCTCAGCTTGAGCGGGAAACCATAGCCGAGCGCATCCGGGACAATATGCATGAGCTTGCGAAAACAGGCCGCTGGCTGGGAGGGACAACGCCTACCGGTTACATATCGGAGAGTATGACAAACGTAACAATAGACGGTAAGGTTAAAAAGGCCTGCAAGCTGAAAACGGTGCCGGAAGAGATTGGCATTGTCAGGACTATCTTCGATAAATTCATTGAGACCGGCTCCCTTACCAAAACTGAGACATACCTGCTCCAAAATGGCTATCAGACAAAGAACGGAAAGAATTTTACACGCTTTTCCATCCGGGGAATTCTCACCAATCCGGTCTATATGATAGCAGACGATGCCGCCTATCAATACCTGACGCAGAACCATGTGGATCTGTTTTCGGAGCAAAGCGATTTTGACGGCACCTGCGGTGTCATGGCCTATAATCGGACTTTTCAGCAGCATGGAAAGGCAAATCAACTCAATCCGATGGAGGAATGGATTGTTTCAGTGGGGAAACATAAGGGAATCGTGGAGGGGAGCACATGGGTGAAAGTCCAGAGTCTTTTGGAGCAAAACCGCTCCAAAAGCTACCGAAAGCCACGCGGCAGCAAGGCGTTGCTGTCCGGCCTGCTGATATGCGGCAGCTGCGGCGGATATATGAGACCGAAACTCGTCAGAGGAGGAGAGCTGGCTTATACCTATATCTGCTCCATGAAAGAGCGCAGCCGAGGGCACATATGCAGCATGAAAAACTGCCGGGGAGATTTTTTGGACAAAGAATTAATGGAACAGATTAAAAACATAAACGAGGATCGTTCGGAATTTATCAAGCTGTTTGAAAGAAGTCGACAGATCATGCTGCAAAATTGGGAGACGTGCAGTGGAGAAGCGGTGAGACTGGAGACGGATATCTCTTCAAACGATAAACAGATCAGAAGTCTTGTCTGTTCCTTGGGCAGGGCTTCGGGGACGGCTGCGGAGGCCTATATCATGGAGCAGATCGATGAGCGCCACCGCAAGGGAGAGGGGATGAGGCGCCGGCTTTCTCAGTTAAAGGAGTCTGCGGAAGGTAGCCTTTCCGGAGATCTTGCGCCTGAGACGATGGCGGGTATTTTTTCACGCTTCCAGGATATAACCGAGAAAATGTCAGTGGAGCAGAAGCGGGCAGCTGTCCGCACCCTGGTGAAGCAGGTTATATGGGATGGAGAGGTTGCCCATGTGATCCTCTATGGATCAGCATATCAGTGGAAGCCGTCATGTGAGGATAGCAAATGAGATACTGATGCACTTTCGCAGCAGGAAGAAATCCTCCTCTGATGTAAGCCTGTCCGACGCACTGGACGTGGATAGTGACGGGAACGGCCTGTCCATCATGGACGTTGTGGCACAGGAGGACGATATGGCCGAGCGCATCGGAAACGCAGAGCTGTGCGGCAGTCTGAACCGGTGCGTGGAGACCTGCCTTACAAAAAGAGAAGCCCGAATCATCCGCCTGCGCTACGGCCTTGGGGGAGCCGCTCCCAAGACCCAGAAGGAGACCGCCCAGCTCTGCGGCATAAGCCGCTCCTATGTATCGCGGATAGAGAAAAAGGCGCTGGAAAAGCTGCGGGCGGCTCTGGGCGAGGACGCGTGGACTTGACAGTTTTCCTAGGGCTGTGGAGCTTTGAAGTATCAGCCTGGTGCCTTGAATTAAAAGGAAAATTTTCAAATAAGGCCTCATAGGGTGTTGACGGGGGCAATTTAAAGTGCTATGATGTTGACGCTCAAAAGCTCATTCAAGGAGTCAAGTCAATGAAGAACCTGTTTGCAGCATACTATTATTACTTTTACTTTTTTAGCTTTATCGTTAACAAAGTAAGAGTGTTTTTCACTGCAACAAAACAGGTTTCTTCCATAGCCTGAGAAGAATGTAATTTACAGCCTGCGGTGGATAAACACATCCCCGCAGGTTTTTTTGTGCCGGCGGGAGCAGGTACGGAAAGGAAGAGAAACATGATAATCATCATAAAACAGGGCGCAAATGAGGAACGGGTCCAGGACCTTATCCAGTGGATTGAATCTCAGAAACTTATAACCCATGTATCGAAGGGCGAGTTTACCACCATTATCGGTGTTATCGGCGACACGTCAAAGCTGGACGAAGATCTGATAACCGGCCTTGATATCGTGGACTCCGTAAAACGCGTGTCAGAGCCGTTCAAGAGCGCCAACCGTAAATTCCACCCGCTGGACAGCATAATTGACGTTTCGGGGGTAAAGGTCGGTGGAGGGAATTTCGCTATGATTGCGGGCCCCTGCTCGGTGGAGAGTCATGATCAGATCATTTCCATTGCCAAGGATGTAAAGGAATCCGGGGCCAACATGCTTCGCGGCGGCGCTTTCAAACCCAGAACCTCTCCTTATGACTTTCAGGGCCTGAAGGCTGACGGACTGGAGCTTTTGCTGGAAGCAAAAAAGATCACCGGCCTGCCCATCGTTACCGAGATCATGAACGCAAATCACCTGCCTCTGTTTGAAAATGTGGATCTTGTTCAGGTGGGCGCAAGGAACATGCAGAATTTTGAACTGTTGAAAGAACTGGGACATACGAAGAAGCCCATCCTCCTTAAGCGCGGTCTTGCCAACACCATCAAGGAGCTGCTTATGGCAGCAGAGTACATTATGTCCGGCGGCAATGAGAATATCATACTCTGTGAGCGCGGCATCCGCACCTTTGAGACTGCCACAAGAAATACGCTGGATCTTTCTGCTATACCTGTGCTCCATGAGCTGACTCACCTGCCCGTGGTCATTGACCCCAGCCACGCCACCGGCGTTGCAAGGTACGTTAAGCCCATGGCAATCGCAGCGGCGGCAGCGGGCTGCGACGGACTGATCATCGAAGTCCATAACGACCCCAAGCATGCCCTGTGTGACGGTGCGCAGTCCCTCAAACCCGAGCAGTACACCGAGGTCGCAAAGGCGGTAATCAAAGTCAGGGAAGCTCTTGCAGAAATATAAATAAAATAATGTAAAGAAGGAGGATGACCATGAAAATCGGAATAGTCGGTTTGGGACTGATTGGCGGCTCTCTGGCGAGAGCCTATCATAGAAGCGGAGCGGAGGTCTACGGCTATAACCGCAACAAGGTGGTGCAGGACTACGCAAGACTGGAAGGCACTCTTGCAGGAGAACTGGACAAAGAGACTATGGCTCAGTGCGACGCCATATTCATTTGCCTGTATCCCCAGCGCACCATTGCGTTTCTTGAAGAAAACGCGCCGGTCATCCCCAAAAACGCACTGGTGATCGACTGCTGCGGCACCAAGCGGCTGGTTTGCAAGGCCGGCTTTGCCCTGGCAAAAAAATACGGCTTTACCTTTATCGGAGGCCACCCCATGGCGGGCACCCAGTTTTCCGGTTATGCCAAGAGCAAGGCAGATATGTTTGACGGGGCATCCATGATCATCGTACCTCCCGAGGCAGATGACATCCACCTGCTTGAGCGGGTGAAGAAGATTCTCACCCCGGCAGGCTTCGAGCATGTAACCGTCACCACCGCCGAGCACCACGATGCTATGATCGCCTATACCTCCCAGATGTGCCACATTCTCTCCAACGCCTATGTGAAAAGCCCCCGTGCGCAGGAGCACAAGGGCTACTCTGCCGGAAGCTATAAAGACCTTACCCGCGTTGCTTGGCTGAACGAGAACATGTGGACGGAACTTTTCCTGGAAAATAAGGACTACCTTATGGAGGAACTGGATCTCGTGATTGGGCATTTGCAGGAGTATAGGGATGCTATGGCGCAGGACGATGCCCAACGGCTGTGCAGCTTGCTGGCCGAGGGAAGAATTTGCAAGGAAAAGGTAGATGCCCCATGACGGAAATCATAATTAATACCTCAACCCCATATAAGGTTCTTGTGGGAAGCGGCCTTTTGACGCAGTCGGGAGAGCTTGTGGCTCCCCTGATCAAAGGGCGAAAGGCTGTGCTGGTTTCAGGCAGCAACGTTTCTTCACTGTATGGTGAAGCGGTGCGCCAGAGCCTTGAAAAGGCGGGTTTTCAGACGGCAAGCTATGTATACCCCGCCGGGGAAAAGTCCAAAACGGCGGATACCCTGATAGACATCCTTAACTTTACAGCGAAACAGCAGCTCACCCGGTCAGACGTGATTTTTGCTCTGGGCGGCGGCGTAACGGGCGATATGGCAGGTCTTGCAGCGGCATTGTACCAGCGCGGGATTGCCTGTGTTCAGATGCCGACGACTCTGCTTGCCGCGGTGGACTCTTCCGTGGGCGGCAAGACTGCCGTAAACCTGAAAGCGGGCAAAAACCAGATGGGCGTTTTCTCTCAGCCGAGACTGGTACTCTGCGACACGGACTGCCTGAAGACGCTTCCTGCCGAGGTATATACCGAGGGCTGGGCGGAGGTCATAAAATATGCTTTTATCCGCGAGGGCATTTTGCAGCAGCTTCTGCTGGAAGAGAAGCCCGCGGAGCGGATCGAGGAGATCATCGCCGAGTGCGTCAGAATAAAGCGGGATGTGGTCATTGCCGATGAATTTGACAACGGAGAGCGCCAGCTTCTGAATTTCGGCCATACTATAGGCCACGCCATTGAGAAATGCTGTGATTTTACATGGTATCACGGCATGGCAGTGGCAGTGGGCATGGCGATGATGATACGGGCTTGTACGGCAAAAGGCATCTGCAGCACTGAGTGTCTTGAAAAGATTAACCTTCTGCTGGATAAGTTTTCGCTCCCTTCAAAGTGCGACTATTCGGCACAGGAGCTGTTTGAAGCCGCAAGAGCGGACAAGAAGCGCAGCGGCGGCACCATCAATCTTGTGATTCCCAAAACCTTTGGGGTTTGTAAGATCAAAAAGACCGCCTTTGACGAGCTGGGCGAGCTCATTGCCCTTGGGAAGTGAATAATATGGAAGTCAGGATAAAACCCGGAACGCTGTATGGGGCGGTCACACCGCCCCCCAGCAAAAGTCAGGCACACAGGCTGATTATCTGCGCCGCTCTTGCAGAGGGCGAAAGTGTGATCAGAAATGTGGCCTTTTCCCAGGATATCAACGCCACCCTAAGCTGCGTCTCTGCGCTTGGCGCAAAATGGACCGACCTGGGCGAAGGCACCATCAAAATAAATGGAGTCGGCGGAAAAGAGTTTAGCGGAGAGCTTCCGTTTTTGGATT
This sequence comes from uncultured Oscillospiraceae bacterium, assembly GCA_964515275.1. Taxonomy (GTDB): domain Bacteria; phylum Bacillota; class Clostridia; order Oscillospirales; family Oscillospiraceae; genus Limivicinus. Next base: position 13,925 of record CAZESU010000012.1, on the reverse strand, counting down.
GCGGCGAGTCCGGCTCCACCCTGCGCTTTTTCATCCCTGTTGCCTTAGCAGTAGCGGGAGGCGCGGAATTTACCGGGCGGGGCAGATTGATGCAGCGCCCCCAAAAGCCCTATTTTGATCTCTTTGACGAAATGGGCATTGAATATGAACAAAAGGGCGACATACTCAAGGTGAGAGGTAAACTCAGAGCAGGTCAGTACCGGCTGCCTGGAAATGTGTCCAGCCAGTTCTTTACAGGGCTTCTGTTTGCCCTTCCGCTTTTGGATGGAGACTCTGAGATCATTCCTACAACTGAATTGGAATCCCTTGACTATATCCGCATGACCATACAGGCACAGGAGCTTGCGGGACTCAAACCGCGCAGGCTTGAAGACGGGAGCTTCGCCGTCAGCGGACAGAGCTATCAGCCCATGAATGTCTCTGTGGAGGCAGACTGGTCCCAGGCGGGCTTCTGGTACGCTGCCAAGACTCTCGGCAACAACGTGGAGATATGCGGCATGAGCAGCGTCTCCCTTCAGGGGGATAAACGCATTGCGGATTTTGCGGAGCTTCTGAGCCGCGACGGAGACGTGGTGATCGACGTCTCCCAATGCCCCGATCTTGTACCGCCGCTGGCAGCAATGGCGGCTGTACGAAAGGGTGACTGCCGGATTACCGGCGCCGCGAGACTGCGGATAAAAGAGAGTGACCGTCTTGCCACTGTCACCGCTGCGCTGAATGCTATGGGCGCAAAGGTAGAGGAATTCCCGGAGGAGCTTTTGATACACGGCGTTGATAAGCTTCGGGGCGGGGCGAATATAGACTGCTGCAATGATCATAGAATCGCCATGATGTGTGCCATGGTTGCCACCCGCTGTCAGGGCGGAGATACGGTGCTGCTTGGCGCAGAATGTGTCAGAAAATCCTACCCGGATTTCTGGCAGGTTTACAGAGAGATGGGAGGGAGTATCAATGCCGTCAATGTGGGGCAATAAAATATGTGTCAGCGTTTTCGGCCAGTCCCATGCGGATGCCATCGGTGTCAATATAGATGGTCTGCCTGCCGGAGAGCGTGTGGACATGGAGGAGCTTCGCCGTTTTATGCAGAGAAGAGCTCCCGGCAGAAGTGATGTTTCGACTCCCAGACGGGAGGCGGATGAGCCGAAAATACTTTGCGGATTGGTGAATGACGTCACCTGCGGCGCACCGCTTGCCGCGATTATTGAAAACACCAATACCCGTTCCAAGGACTATGAATTTTTAAAGGAGACACCAAGGCCCGCCCATGCGGACTATCCTGCCCAGGTGAAATATGGCGGGTTTCAGGATGTGCGCGGCGGCGGACATTTTTCCGGCAGACTGACAGCACCGCTGTGTATTGCCGGGGGAATATGTCTCCAGATCCTGGCTCGAAAAGGCATACAGATCGGAGCACATATAAGCTCTGTCGGCAATATTCAGGATGATAGTTTTGACCCGATGGGTGTTTCAAAGGATGTCCTTGATCAGATAAAAGCTGCGGAATTTCCGGTGCTGTCGGCCGAAAAAGGGGAACAAATGCGAAAGCTCATCCTTGCATCCTCAGCGGAGGGAGATTCTGTAGGCGGCACGGTGGAATGTATTGTCACCGGGCTTCCGGTGGGGATCGGCGGGCCGCTTTTCGGCGGGTTTGACGGCAAAATAGCCTCTGCCATCTTCGGCATCCCGGCAGTCAAGGGAATCGAGTTCGGCGCGGGTTTTGAGGCTTCCCGGCTGAAGGGTTCCGAGAATAATGACCCCTACACTGTGAAAGACGGGAGGGTGCGGACAGAGAGTAATAAGTCCGGTGGAATCCTTGGCGGTATCAGTACCGGGATGCCCCTGATATTTAAAACCGCTTTCAAGCCAACACCGTCCATTTCAAAAGCACAAAAGAGCGTGAAGCTTTCCACATTGGAAGAGACAGAACTGCGCGTCATCGGCAGGCATGACCCCTGCATCGTTCCCCGGGCGGTGCCTGTTGTGGAAGCAGTGGCTGCCATTGCCGTGCTGGATGCTATATTAGATAACTGACAGGAGAGGATAAACATGAACAACGAACTGGATATACTCAGAGGCGAGATCGATAAGATAGACGACCAGATGGTCGAACTGTTCAAGGCACGTATGCAGGTATCGGATAAGATCGCCATGTACAAGAAAGAACACGATATGCCCACGCTGGCACCCGGACGTGAGCGTGCGCTTCTGGCTCGTGTGACAGAGGAAGCAGGGGAGGAGTATGCCGATTATACGGAGTCCCTTTTCCGTACCATTATGGCAGCCAGCCGCTCTTACCAGAATACCAGAGCGGGAAAACAGTCCAAGGTCTATGAGGGCGTGAGGGAGGCACTTCAGACCACCCCCGACCTGTTCCCTCAGCGGGCTATGGTGGCCTGCCAGGGCATTGAGGGCGCTTACTCTCAGATCGCCTGCGACAGCATTTTCAAATCCCCCAGCATCATGTATTTCAAGAGCTTTGATAATGTGTTCAAGGCCGTGGAAAGCGGCATGTGCAAATACGGTATACTGCCTATCGAAAACAGCACCGCAGGCTCTGTCAACACCATATACGACCTGATGCTCCGTCATAATTTCTATATCGTCCGCTCTGCCAGACTGAAGGTCAGCCATAATCTGTTGGCAAAGTACGGAACCAAATTGGAGGACGTGAAGGAGATATTCTCCCATGAGCAGGCCATCAACCAGTCTGTTGCTTTTTTGGCCACGCTTAAGGGCGTGAAAGTAACGGTGGTGGAAAATACCGCCGTGGCTGCAAAGAAGGTTGCGGACTCTGAGGATCCCGGCGTTGCTGCCCTGTCCTCCCGCTTCTGCGCCGAGCATTACGGCCTTCAGACCCTCAAGGCAAATGTGCAGGATCAGGACAACAACTATACCCGTTTTATCTGCATCTCCAAGAAGCCTGAGATCTACCCCGGTGCCGACAGAACCTCTTTCATGATGATTATTTCCCACAAACCTGGCTCCCTCTACAATGTTTTGTCCAAGTTCTATGCTCTGGGCATCAACCTGCGTAAGCTGGAAAGCCGTCCTCTGCCTGACAGGGAGTTTGAATTCATGTTCTACTTTGACATTGAGGCCTCCGTATATGCACCCGAGATGGAAAAGCTCTTCCGTGACCTTGAGTCTGAGAGTGAAGAATTCCGCTATCTTGGTACTTACAATGAGGTGATATGCTGATATGGGCGGTGAAAAACATTGTGGGCTTATCGGGGAGCATCTGGGACACAGTTTCTCTCCTGCCATCCACGGCATGCTTGCCGACTATGAATACAAACTCTATGAGCTGAGCCCGGAGCAGGTAGGCCCCTTCCTTGAGGCAAAGGAATATGATGGGCTGAACGTAACCATACCCTATAAAAAGACCGTGATTCCTTTCTGCGATGAGTTGACTGATGCTGCAAGAAGCATCGGCAGCGTAAACACCATTATAAAGCGTCCGGACGGAACGCTTCTGGGCCATAACACCGACTACGACGGTTTCATGTGGCTTTTGAAAAATGCCGGTGCGGATGTAAAGGGTAAAAAGGCTGTCGTTCTTGGTACCGGCGGCGCATCCGTCACTGTTCAGGCGGGACTGCGTGATCTTGGCGCGGCACAGGTGGTCGTCATATCCCGCAGCGGCGAGGATAACTATGAGAATATCAGCCGCCACGAGGATGCAAAGATTCTTGTAAATGCCACTCCCGTGGGCATGTATCCCAAAACCGGCGTCAGCCCCGTTGATTTGGATGTTTTTACCTCTCTTGAGGGCGTGTTCGACGTGGTATATAATCCGGCAAAGACCCAGCTTCTGCTGGAGGCAGAAAAACGGGGAATCCCCTGTGCCAATGGACTCGGCATGCTGGTGGCTCAGGCAAAGGCTGCGGCGGAACGCTTTACTGGTCATCCTATCGCCGATGAAGCGGTCTATTCCATAAAAGCCGATATGGAGCGCAATACCAGAAATATCATGCTCATCGGTATGCCCGGCAGCGGCAAATCCACTGTCGGTGCGGCTCTTGCGAAAAGGCTTGGCAGAAAGCTTGTGGATGTGGATGCCCTTATCGTTGAAAAGGCGGGCTGCACCATTCCAGAGATATTTGCAAAAGACGGCGAGGAGGGCTTTCGCCGTATTGAGCATGAGGCGCTGTGCGAGGTTTCCAGGGAGAGCGGACTTGTCATTGCCACCGGCGGCGGCGTAGTCACCCGGAAAGAGAACTATGACCCCATGCACCAGAATTCCATGGTGTTCTGGCTGCTGAGAGATATTGAAAAGCTTCCTAAGGACGGACGTCCCCTGTCACAGAAAAATCCCCTTGCCGAGATGTTTAAAGTCCGCGAACCCATGTACAGGACTGCTGCCGACAGCATTGCCGATAATAATGGCAGTCTGGAGGACACCGTAAGACAGATACTGGAGGCAATGTGATATGAAGCTTCTTGTCATAAATGGGCCCAACCTGAACATGCTGGGCATACGGGAACCTGACATTTACGGCAGACAGACCTATAAGGATTTAGTTAATTATGTAAACCAAATCTGTACAGAAATGGGTATTGAATGCGAGGTGTTCCAGTCGAACCATGAAGGGGCGATTGTGGACCGCATACAGGCAGCTTACGGCAGCATCGACGGGATTGTGATTAATCCCGCCGCCTATACCCACACCAGCGTGGCCATCCTTGACGCACTGAAGGCAGTCTGTATCCCGGCTGTTGAAGTGCATCTGTCTGATGTGAACGCAAGGGAGAGCTTTCGGCACATCTCCTATGCCGGCATGGCCTGTAAAAAGACCTATGCAGGCTTTGGCTTTGAAGGCTATAAAATGGCAATTGAGTATCTGGCCAAGGGCTGAAAATGTAAACAATTCAAGAAAGTTTCGTTTTTTGCCCACAGTTTGCCTCCTGTGACAGTCAGTGTGGGGGATATGTGCACCGCTTGTGCTTGAATTTACATAGGAATGGTGGTATAATGCCATTCGTAAAATTTTGCATGAAAGGCAGGTGCGGGGTATGAAACGGAATAAACTGTTGTGGCTTTTTGAAGTAGCGGCTTTATGCCTCGTGCTTTATATCATAATCGACTCCCGGCTTGACGGCACTTCCAGTGCGATTCTGGGCGGCGCGGAGGGAGCCTATGTCTCCAGCGACACGGTGACCTTTGAGGATCCTGCCGCTACGCAGGAGCCCACTGCCGAAGATCTGCTGGACTGGCCGGATATAGATTTTGATTCGGATGACACCCAGTACCAATACAGTCTGGTCAGGGATGAGACCAATTTCCTTCTCTCTTCAGCCTATGAGCCTGAGGTGGACAGGATTGAGGGCACCAATTTGTATTTTTCCGTAATGGCTTTGCCTTATCTTGAGGCCATGATTCAGGCGGCCAAGGACGCAGGCTTTACGGTATATGTTGCGGCAGCATACCGAACCTATTCCTTCCAGGAATATCTGTTCAACAGTAAAGCAAGCCAGATTGCGGCAGGCTTTGGCGTATATGATTACATGGACCCCAAGTATCAGGATGCCGTGGCGGAAGCGAGAACCATAACCGCATTCCCCGGCAGCAGCGAACATCAGCTTGGGCTTGCAGTGGACCTTATGGATAAAAACTACTCCAGCTGGGTCTATGAGAACATGAATCAGGAGTTCTTCGAGTGGCTTGATGAGCACTGTGCGGAATACGGCTTTATCAAGCGGTATCCCACCAAGAAGCTTCTGCTCACCGGCTGGGACGAACCCTGGCATTACCGCTATGTAGGCAAAGAGGCGGCGACTTTCATCATGGAGCACGACCTGTGCTATGAAGAGTTTTACGCCCACTATCACCCGGATTTTACTTACTGATACAACACGGCAGACAATATATCTGCCGTGTTTTTCTAAAAAAGTGCTTGCAATATACGCGGTATAGTGTTATTATTACAGTGTAAGGTTTATTTTCTTTATGGAGTGGGCAAACGCCCACTCTTTTTTACGAACATAAACATGTACAGACCGAGACCATTTCGGAAGAGAGTGAAACATGAGTAAGATTACAGATAAAGTGACAGTGCTTGCAAAGCCTGTGGTAGAGGACGAGGGCTGCACTCTGTGGGATGTGGAGTATGTGCGGGAAGCCGGCTCCTGGTATCTCAGAGTTTTTATCGATAAAGAGGGCGGCGTCTCCATAGATGACTGCGAGCGAATAAGCCGCAGACTGGACCCGATTCTTGACGAGGCAGACCCGATCCCGGACAGCTATGTTTTTGAGGTGGGTTCCGCGGGTGCAGAGAGGGAACTCAAGCGTCCATCCGACTTCGAACAGTTCATGGGCAGTCAGGTGGAGGTAAGACTCTTCCAGCCGCTGAACGGCAGCAAGGTTTATGTGGGAACGCTGACCGGCTATGAGCAGGGAAGAGTGACTGTGGCCGTAGGCAAGAACAGCATGACTTTTGAAAAAGCACAGACAGCGCAGGTCAAACTGCACGTAACGATATAAAAGGGGTTAATGAAATGAACGCAGAATTTTTTGAAGCCGTAGAGGATATCGAAAAGGAAAAGGGTATTCCCAGAAGCTATATGTACGACAAGATCAACCAGGCCATGCTTGCCGCTTTCCGCCGGGATAATCCGGAGTGCGGCGACAATGTGGAGATCCTGCTGGACGAGGACAAGAAGCGCATCGAGATGAGCGTGAAAAAGACCGTGGTTGAGCAGGTGGAGGATCCCAACCTGGAGATCAACCTCGAGGCTGCAAAGAAAATAAGCAAAAGGGCAAAGCTGGGTGATGTTATCGGCGTCCCTGTGGAGACCAAAAAGTTCGGACGTATCGCAGCTCAGGCCGCAAAGCAAGTCATCATTCAGGGCATCCGTGAGGCTGAACGGGGCATAATCTATGAGGAGTTCACCTCTAAGGAGCATGAGATTCTCACCGGTATCGTCTCCCATATTGAGCCCAGAAACGGCAGTGTTTCCATCCGCATCGCTTCCAACAGCGAGTTTACCGAAGCCATGCTTGCTCCCAACGAGCGCATCAAGACCGAGGCGCTCACCGAGGGCGACCGCATCAAGGTCTATGTAGTGGAGGTCAGAAATTCCTCCCGCGGTCCTCAGGTACTTATCAGCCGTACCCATCCCGGCCTTGTAAAACGCCTTTTTGAGCTGGAAGTTCCCGAGATTTTCGACGGTACCGTTGAAATCAAATCCATCGCCCGTGAGGCCGGCAGCCGTACCAAAATGGCAGTCTGGTCCGGCGATCCGGATGTGGATCCCATTGGTGCATGCGTCGGCCCCAAGGGCGGGCGTGTTGCCAGCATTGTAAATGAGCTGGGCGGTGAGAAGATAGACATTGTCAAGTACAGCGAAACTCCCGAAGAATACATTGCGGCATCCCTTTCTCCCTCTGAAGTCATCAGCGTCACGATGCTGGAGGATGGGAAGAGCTGCCGTGTTATCGTGCCCGATAACCAGCTCTCTCTTGCCATCGGCAAGGAAGGCCAGAACGCAAGACTTGCGGCAAAGCTCACCGGCTACAAGATCGATATCAAGCCCGAATCTGAGGCTTAAATATAAAAGAAAGGCGGCAGCGGAATGCAGAAGAAAATACCCATGCGGCAGTGTCTCGGCTGCCGTGAAGCAAAGCCCAAGAAGGAACTCATCCGCGTGGTGCGTTCTCCGGATGGCGAGATCAGCCTTGACTTCAAGGGCAAGGCTTCTGGCAGAGGCGCCTATATCTGCCCCAACCCCAACTGCCTGAAAAAGGCGGTCAAATCAAAAGCTCTGGAGCGTACGTTCTCATCCCAGATACCCCCTGAGATCTATGAGAAGCTCAGTGAACAGATGGAGGGCGGTCAATGAGGGAAAAAGCTCTTAATCTGCTGGGCCTTATGAGAAGAGCAAACGTCATTCAGATTGGAGAGACCAACACAGGAGCCGCTGTCAGAGGCGGCAAAGCAAAGCTTCTGCTCCTTGCGAGCGATGCATCGGACAACGCCAAAAGGCGGGCGGAAGGTTTCGTCTATGGGCGAAATACCATCAGCGTGACCTTACCTTTTACGAAGGAAGAGGTTTCTGCCCATGTGGGAGTGAACGGCTGCTCTATGGCGGCTGTCACGGATATCGGATTGGCCAATGCCCTGATGAAAGTCCTTGTGGCGATTGCCCCGGAAGAATACTCCGCAGCAGCCGAAGAGGTGGAAAAGCGTACGGCCAGAACGCAGCGCCGCGCCAGTGAAGCGAAGGCCCATGAGAGAAACAAGAGGATAGGAAAAAGGAGGACTAATATATGAGTATGATAAAATACAGAGTGCACGAGGTGGCAAAGGATTTTAACGTGACATCAAAGGTCATTGCCCAGATCCTTACCGACTATATTGCGCCTCCTAAGAACCATATGCAGGTGCTGGAGAACAAAGAGTTGGATGTCATCTTCGAGTATATGACCCAGCACAATCAGGTATCAAGCCTTGAAGAGGTCTTTAATGTGAAGCCCAAGGCAGAGCCTGCACCGAAGCCTGTAAAGCCTGCAGCCCCTGCCCAGGCCAAGCAGGGTAAAGCCCCCGCAAAGCCGGAGAATAAACCTGCGGCCGCTCAGCCTGCCCGTGTGGAGCAGCAGCCCAAGGCAGAAAAGAAGGATAAGCCACACACTCCCCGTCAGGTGGCGGAGAAGCGTGTCGTGGATACCCGCGGCGGCGTGGCTGTGAACATTGAAAAATATAACGAGAAATTTGAGGATTTGGCCGGAACCAAGGCCAATAACCGCAATCTCACCCGCGGCGGCACCAAAGAGAAGATAGGCAACAAGAACAAGCAGCGCCAGAATTCTCAGGCTGCCTCTGCAAAGCGCCGTCAGGAAGAGCGGGATAAAATGCAGAAGCTTCAGCTTGAGATTGCAAAGAAGCAGCAGCTCAAGGTAGAGATTCCCAACGAAATCAGCGTAGGTGAGCTTGCTTCCCGCATGAAGAAGACCGCTGCTGAGGTCATAAAGCAGCTGTTTAAACTGGGTGTTTTCGCTTCTGTTTCTGAGGTCATCGACTATGATACCGCAGCTCTGGTCGCAATGGAACTTGGATGCAAGGTGGAGAAGGAAGTCATTGTCACCGTTGAAGAGAAACTCATCGACGACCATGAGGATAAGCCTGAGGATCTGAAGCCCAGAGCGCCTGTTGTTGTGGTTATGGGCCATGTTGACCACGGCAAGACCTCACTTCTTGACTATATTCGCCATGCAAACGTAGTCTCCGGTGAGGCCGGAGGTATTACACAGCATATCGGCGCTTACACCGTTGAGATAAACGGCAGCCCCATCACCTTCCTTGATACCCCGGGTCATGAGGCATTCACTTCCATGCGTGCGAGAGGCGCAATGGTCACGGATATTGCCATTCTGGTGGTTGCAGCGGACGACGGTATCATGCCTCAGACCATTGAAAGCATCAACCATGCAAAGGCAGCAGGCATCCCTGTGGTAGTTGCCATTAATAAGATGGACATCGTCGGTGCCAATCCCGAACGCATCAAGCAACAGCTTACCGAGTACGATCTGGTATCCGAAGAGTGGGGAGGCGACACCATTGTGTGTCCTATCTCCGCAAAGACCGGTATGGGAATCGAAAACCTCCTTGAAAACCTTGTTATTCTGGCAGAGGTTCAGGAGCTTAAAGCAAATCCCAACCGTGCTGCCAGGGGTACGGTCATTGAGGCTCGCCTTGATAAGGGCCGCGGCCCCATCATGACGGTTCTGGTACAGAACGGCACCCTGAAGCTGGGCGATATCATCATTGCCGGAACTGCCGTCGGCAGAGTCCGCACCATGATAAACGACAAAGGGCAGCGTGTTTCTGAGGCAGGTCCCTCCACGCCTGTTGAGATTTCCGGCATGTCCGAAGTCCCCAGTGCAGGTGATGTGTTCAACGCTGTGGCTGACGAGCGCATGGCGAGAGAGCTTGCCGAGGAGCGCCGTGTTCAGATCGCCAACAACGCCATGGGCGGCACCAGGAAGGTCAGCCTGGAGGATCTGTTCAACCAGATTCAGGCCGGCGAGATGAAGACCCTCAATATCATTGTTAAGGCAGATGTTCAGGGCTCTGCCGAGGCTGTCAAGTCCTCCTTGGAGAAGATTTCCAACGACGAAGTCAGAGTCAAGGTCATCCACAGCGCTGTCGGGGCTATAAACGAGTCCGATGTTATGCTGGCAGCCACCTCAGGCGCCATCATCGTAGGCTTCAATGTTCGTCCGGATAACGCTGCACGCGACAGCGCAGCCCGTTCCAAGGTGGATATACGTATGTACCGCGTCATTTATGACTGCATAAACGAGATCGAAGCTGCCATGAAGGGCATGCTGGCTCCTCAGTTCAAGGAAGTCGTCATCGGTCATGCAGAGGTACGCGAGACCTACAAGGTCTCCAAGGTTGGCACTGTCTGCGGCTGCTACTGCACCGACGGCAAGATTCAGCGCGGCTGCGATGTCCGTGTCCTGCGGGATAACATCGTTATCCACGAGGGCAGTCTTGCCTCTCTCCGCCGTTTCAAGGACGACGTAAAGGAAGTTGCCAGCGGCTACGAGTGCGGTATGCAGGTTGAAAAGTTCAACGACATCAAGCCCGGCGATATTATAGAGTGCTTCGTTATGGAGCAGATCAACAGATAAACGATTCAAACGGGCGCTTTGCATCAAAGCGCCCGAATTTTACAGGAGAAGAATATGGCATCAAATAAACTTGCAAGAACCAATGACGATATACAGATGGTCCTTTCCAAGCTCCTGCGTGAGATAAAGGACCCCCGCATCCAGCAGGGCATGATCAGCGTGACCCGTGTGGAGACTACCGGCGATCTGCGTTATTCCAAGGTCTGGCTCTCTGTTATGGGTATGGAGGACGAGAAGGAATTTAAAAAAGGCCTGAAGTCTGCCTCGGGCTGGCTCAGGCGTGAGTTGGGCAATGCCCTCAAGCTGCGCTACACACCCGAGCTTCTGTTCGAAATCGACCACAGTATTGAGTACGGCGCCCATATCAATCAGGTCATCAACTCTCTCGATATAAAACACGACGAGGAAGAATAAAAATGAACTACAAGGAATGTGCCAGACTCCTTTCGGAGCGGGATAATATCCTTCTTGTGACCCACAAAAACCCGGATGGTGACACCATGGGCAGTGCTGCCGCTCTGTGCAGCGCATTGAGACGCAAGGGAAAAACCGCATGGCTTTACCCGAACGACGCAGTCATTAAAAAGCTTCGCCCATATGTGGAGTCTTTTTATGCGCCTGCGGATTTTACCCCTACCTATATCGTATCGGTGGATGTGGCCACGGAGAAGATGTTTGCCCGGGGCTTTGATTCACCGATCAATCTCTGCATTGACCACCATCCCACCAACTCCCACTATGCCCAAAAGGAACTGATCCGCGCAGACAGATCCTCCTGCGGCGAGATTGTGCTGGATCTGATCAAGTCCCTTTGCGGCAGCGTCGCAAGAAATGAGGCAGATCTGCTGTATATCGCCGTATCGACCGATACGGGCTGTTTTCAGTACTCCAACACCAACGCCCGAACCTTGGATGCGGCGGCGGAGCTTGTAAAGCTGGGGGCGAAAAATTCGGATATTAACATCAAGTTCTTCCGCAAAATATCTCCTGCCCGTATGAAGCTGGAGGGAATGATCTATTCCGGCATGAGCTTCCACAGAGACGGGACTATTTCCGTTGCCACCGTCACCCGTAAAATGCTGGCTGAGGCAGGAGCTACTGAGGATGACTGCGACGATCTTGCAGGTCTTGCCGGCAGGGCGGAGGGCAGTGTCGTCAGCATCACCATCCGCGAGCAGGAGGACGGCAGCAGCAAAGTATCCGTCCGTTCTGGCCCCGAGGTCAGCAGCAGTGAGATATGTGCGGTGTTCGGCGGCGGCGGTCACGCTATGGCTGCCGGCTGTACCATTCCAAGCTCTCCGGAAAAGGCAAAGAGAATGTTGCTTGCTGTTGTGGATGAGGTCTGGAAATGAACGGTATTCTCCTTGTGGATAAAGGACAGGACTGGACCAGCAACGATGTGGTGGCAAAACTGAAGGGTATGCTCCATGAGCGGCGGATAGGCCACTCCGGAACCCTTGACCCAATGGCCACGGGATTGCTTGTGGTATTTATCGGCAGAGCGACCCGTGCGGTGGAGTTTGCGGAGGCTCATTCAAAGCGGTATATCGCAGGGCTTCGCCTCGGCATCAGCACGGATACCCAGGATATCACCGGAAAGAGTCTAACAAGCTCCGATATGAACGTCAGTGAGGACATGCTCCGCTCTGCTCTTACTCAATTCAGAGGCGAGATACTCCAGATACCGCCTATGTATTCTGCGATCAAAATAAACGGCCGAAAGCTGTATGATATTGCCCGCCGGGGCGGAGAGGTGGAACGAAAGCCCAGACAGGTCACCATATCCTCGCTTGAATTATGTGGTAGGGAAGAGAGTGACTGGCTTCTGGATGTGAGCTGTTCCAAGGGAACCTATATTCGCACCCTCTGTAATGACATCGGCGAGGTGTTGGGCTGCGGCGGCTGTATGAGCTCTTTGCGTCGGGTTCAGGCCGGTGATTTTTCCGTTGACCGCGCCTATACTCTCGCGCAGATACAGCAGGCGGCGGATGAAGGCAGAGCGGAAAGCCTGCTTCTGCCATTGGACAGTCTGTTTAAGGAATTTCCCTCCTGTATCGCAAACGCATCTATGGAGCGCAGGCTTCGCTGCGGAAATGCAGTGAAGTGCGATGAGGAGGACGGAAAATATCGGGTCTATTCCGAAAGCGGAGAATTTCTGCTGCTTGGTCAGGTGTCCGGCGGTGAGCAGAAAACAATCAAAAGCTTTTTCGAGGTATAAAGAACCATGTCGGAGATAAAAAGAGCAATCGCTCTGGGCTTTTTTGACGGTGTGCATGTGGGGCATGCCGCGCTTTTGAATAAAACGAAGGAACGGGCGGCGGAAATAAACGCCATGCCCTCCGTTCTGAGCTTCGACGTACACCCGGACAATCTGGTATACGGAAAGGAAGTTCCGCTTATTAACAGCGCAATCGGCCGAGAGGACATTATCCGCCGCTGTTTCGGTATAGAAAACGTGGTGTTTATTCATTTTAACCGCTATGTGATGTGTATGCCATGGCAGGAATTTATTGACTCCATAATCGCAGAACTGAATGTGGCCTGGATTGTTGTGGGCCATGATTTTACCTTTGGCTTTAAGGGGCAGGGTAATCCTCAGTGTCTTAAGGAATACTGTGAGGAGCGGAGTATCGGCTGCGATATCATTCCAGCCGTAACGCTGGATGGACGCGTGGTAAGCTCCACCTATATCCGCCAGCTCATCAGTTCCGGCAATATCAAAGACGCAAATCGCTACCTGGGCCACCCCCATATGCTGGCAGATACGGTGCATTCTGGCTACCATCTGGGCACCAGGATGGGAACCCCTACGATCAATATGTATTTCCCGGACGGTGTGCTCGTGCCAAAATACGGCGTATATGCCACCAAAGCTTGCCTTGAAAACGGTGAGAGCTTTGTTTCTGTGACAAACGTCGGTGTCCGCCCCACAGTCAGCGAGGAAAACAGGGTCAGCGTGGAGAGCCATCTGTTGGATTATAACGGCAACCTTTACGGCAGACAGGCCCGAGTGGAGTTCTATGATTTCATCCGGGATGAGAGAAAATTTGAAAACTATCAGGCGCTTTCAGCGCAAATCAAGCGTGACGCTGAGACAGCAAGGCGTTTTTTTGAAAAATAAAAGCCCAAAAAATAATGTGAACTGCACCCTGTTTGACAGACGGTATAATATACCATCGAACAAATAGGGTGCTTTGTTATGCAAAATGGGTATCAAACAAAAGTGAAGCAATTTATTTTTATACTAAACTTCAATTAAAACATTTATAAATCCAATTACGCAACGTAACAC
>CAZESU010000011.1:0-31583 GCA_964515275.1 uncultured Oscillospiraceae bacterium | reverse complement strand
CTTGAACATAAGGTTGAACTGACGTATATCGGTAAAGTTGTGCTTGCCGCAGGTGGGGCAGGGGATGTTGTGTTCCTCAACGAAATCCTTCATCTCGGCCTGGGAGAAAGCGTCGATGGGCTTGGGAAGCGCAAAGCCGGTCTCATTGCACCAGTCCTCAATGAGCTTGTCAGCACGGAAACGCTCGTGGCACTCGCGGCAGTCCATCAGAGGGTCGGAGAAGCCGCCCAGATGACCGGAAGCCACCCAGGTCTGAGGGTTCATAAGGATGGCTGCGTCCAGACCCACATTATAGGGGTTCTCCTGAACGAACTTTTTCCACCATGCCCGTTTCACGTTGTTCTTCAGCTCCACGCCCAGAGGGCCGTAGTCCCAGGTGTTTGCAAGGCCGCCGTATATTTCGCTGCCTGCGAAAATGAAACCGCGGTTTTTGCACAGTGCCACAATCTTGTCCATGGTTTTTTCGGTGTTTTTCATTTTACGTCCTTTCCCGCGGCTGGCTGCCGCAGAGATGATAATATTTGCCGGTATTTCCGACAAATTATTAGTATATCAGAGGATTGCTTACATATCAATGCAAAAACAAAAATTAAATGTTTAACTTTTTCGCGTTGGCTGATTTCTGAAAAAATTTTAAGAAATAATAATTTTTTCCACGGTTGAATAGCCGCCGTCTTGATGTATAATATTGTCATATTATGACGGATTTGCTTGAGGTGCAGCATGAGGAGTAAGAGAAGCGGGATTATTTTTGTGCTTTTCATTGCGGCCTGCGTGATGGTGGGCTTTGCCATAGCACTGGCCCGCGACAACAGGCACGCGGAGATCAGCCTTAAGGGCAGCGAGTACATGACGGTGGAGTACGGGACGGAATATGTGGATCCGGGCGTGGACGCAAGGTCGGTGGGAAACTCCTTCGGAACTTTCAAAAAGCCTCCCAAGGTGGAGATCACAGGCCAGGTTGATACCCGGACATTAGGGGACTATGTACTGGAATATACGGCAACGGTGCGCGAAAAGAGCGTAAGCGTCAGACGTGTCGTCAGCGTGGTGGATACCACGCCCCCTGTTATCGAGCTGAAACATGCTGAGGGATATCAGGTCGACTGGTTTGAAGGCTACGAGGAAGAGGGTTATACTGCCATTGACAACCGGGACGGAGACCTTACCGATCAGGTAGTCTGTACCGAGCACGGCGACAGTATTATTTATACTGTCAGCGATGCTGCCGGAAACGAAGCTCAGGCGGAACGGAAGATAGAGTATTCGGTTGCCAAGCCTGAGATTGTCCTGACAGACGGGGAAGATATCACGGTCGAGGCAAGCCTGACATTCACAGACCCGGGATACAGTGCCTATGACAGCAAAGGTAATGACCTGACAGACCTTGTCAAAGTCAGCGGCGATGTCAGCCCCTATAAGCTGGGCACTTATAAAATAGAATATTCCATTTCCAATGATATGGGAGACAAGGTCAGCAAGACCAGAACCGTCGAAGTGGTCAAGGCGGAGAAGCCCGAGATCATAAAACCCGAGGAAAATACCATCTATCTTACCTTTGACGACGGCCCCGGTCCCTATACCGGGGAACTGCTGGATATTCTTGCAAAGTATGATGTAAAGGCCACCTTCTTTGTCACCGGGGCGGACAGCGACTATGCGGACATGATAGGCAGGGCCTATCAGGAGGGCCACAGCATAGGCGTTCATACCTATTCCCACAACTATCGCAGCGTTTACAGCAGCGAAAAGAGCTTCTTTCAGGATTTCATGGCTGTTGAGGAGCTGATATATGAGCAGACCGGCAGCTATACCAAGCTCTGCCGCTTCCCGGGCGGCAGTTCCAATACCGTAAGCTCCTTTAACCCCGGCATTATGAGCCGACTTGTAACCATCATAAACAACATAGGCTACTGCTATTTCGACTGGAACGTGACAAGCGGAGATGCAGGTGAAACCAAGAGCACCAGCGATATTATCAGCAATATAAAAAACGGCTGCAGACAGTATACGCTGAGCGTTGTGCTCCAGCACGACACGAAGGATTACAGTGTGGCGGCTGTTGAGGATGTCATTATATGGGGACTCAATAACGGTTATACTTTCAAAGCGCTGGATGAAACCTGCTATGCAGCCCACCACAGTATATTTAACTGATATGGAAGATAATGTGTTTTGCTGCAAATATGCTTCTCCCATCGGAGAGATTCTTATTGCCGCAGACTTTGAAGCGGTGACCGGGCTCTGGTTTGAGGGCCAGAAATACTTTGGAGCAGGACTTGGCGATGTCCTCTTCGTTTCCCCGGAGAGTCATGAGCCGTTAAAGCTGGCGGTGTGCTGGCTTGAGAAGTACTTCTCCGGAAAAAAGCCGGAGACACTGCCTCAGCTGAAGCCCAGAGGCACGGAGTTTCAGAAAAAGGTCTGGGATGCTTTGAGGGATATTCCCTATGGCAGCACTGTAAGCTATGCCCATATTGCCGAAGAGATAGATTGCAAAAGCCCCAGAGCGGTAGGTTCTGCCGTGGGCAGAAACCCCATATCCATTCTGATACCCTGTCACAGAGTGATCGGCAGCGGCGGAAATCTGACCGGCTATGCCGGCGGAATAGAGAGGAAAATTTTTCTATTACAGCTGGAAAATCCTCAAATGCCTCATTGACAAACAGAAAACAGTGTAATATGATGACCATGCGCCTCATCCGACCTGATCGGAGAGACAGCAGGAGGTAATTAAATAATGCAAAAGAAAAAAATCGAGACCCGCGTTCTCACCGGCGTGGCCATCTTTACGGCCATTGTCATCGTGCTGCAGCTTCTCGGCAGCTTCATCCGTTTCGGCCCCTTCTCCATATCTCTGGTGCTCATTCCAATAGTTGTGGGTGCCGCAATGTATGGTGCGGGCGCAGGTGCATGGCTGGGCTTTGTGTTTGGCCTGGCAGTACTGCTCTCCGGCGATGCCGCGGCTTTCATGCCGATCAATCCTCTGGGAACCGTTCTCACCGTGCTTGTTAAGGGTGCTCTTGCAGGCTTCTGCGCAGGACTTGTGTTCCGTGCGCTGGAGAAGAAAAACACCTATGCCGCAGTTATCGTGTCCGCCATTGTCTGCCCCATTGTGAATACGGGGGTTTTCCTTATTGGCTGCGTTCTCTTCTTCCTGGAAACTGTCGGCCAGTGGGCCGCCGCCATGGGTTTTGCCAATGTCGGCACCTATATGATCGTGGGTCTGGTAGGTTTGAACTTTGTTTTTGAAATGCTCATAAACATTGTTTTGAGCCCTGTCATTATGAGACTTGTCAGTATCGGCAAAAAGAGAAAGGCAGAGTAAAATGCTTTTAGCTATCGACGTGGGCAATACCAATATTGTCCTTGGATGTATCAAAAACGGAGAGATCAGCAATATCGTCCGCATACAGACCAGCACCAGAGAGACTCCTGCGGAATATGCCATAAAGCTACGCCAGCTTTTTGAGGTGTTCGGTATCGACAGCAAGGGGTTTGAAGGGGCGATCATCTCCTCTGTGGTACCCTCTGTTACCGATGCTCTTAAGGAAGCGGTAAAAAAACTTACCGGGCTTGACTCCATGGTTGTCGGCCCCGGTATGCGTACAGGCATGAATGTCCGCATTGACGACCCGGGTACTCTGGCAGGGGATATTGTTGTGGGCAGCGTTGCTGCAATGATTTTTTACGGAACCCCGGTCATTGTGCTGGATATGGGCACTGCTACCACCATGGTTGTCATTGACAAGGACAAATGCTATCGCGGAGGTGCTATACTCCCCGGCGTGAAGCTGTCCTATGCCGCGCTTTCTGTCGGCACCAGCCTTCTGCCGGATATATCCATAACCCCGCCCAAAAAGTGCGTTGCCACAAACACGGTGGACAGTATGCGCAGCGGCGCGGTGTTTGGTACGGCTGCCATGCTCGATGGCATGATAGAGCGCATGGAGACAGAGATGGGCTGTAAATGCACCGTTGTTGCCACCGGCGGCCTTGCCTCCAGCGTTACCCCCTACTGCAAGCGGGAGATCATCTGCGACGATGACCTGCTGCTCAAGGGACTCTGGTATCTGTACCAGAAAAACAAGCAATAAAAGCAATTGAAGACCGCTGACCTCCGGGTCAGCGGTCTTTTTTGCGTTTTAGGTTTCGATGAATTATTCTATCCAGGATTTTATCTGACCCCGGAGCCAGTCAGCCCATTCGGCGATACCCTCGCCGGTGCGGGCGGAGATGGGGATGATCTTTATGTTGGGGTTCAGCTTTCTCACGTGCTTTTCACATGCCTCCAGGTCAAAGTCAAAGTAAGGCAGCACGTCGATCTTGTTGATCAGCAGCACATCGCAGATGGAGAACATCAGCGGATATTTCAAAGGCTTGTCGTCACCCTCAGGGACGGAGAGAATCATGGCGTTTTTCACGCTGCCGGTGTCAAATTCGGCGGGGCAGACAAGATTGCCCACATTCTCCAGAATGGCAAAGTCCACATCGTCAACACCCAGGCCTTCAAGGCCCTGTTTGGTCATGCCTGCGTCCAGATGGCACATGCCGCCGGTGTGAAGCTGGATGACCTTGGCACCGGTCTTTTCAATGGTGGCGGCGTCCACGTCAGAGTCGATATCGGCCTCCATAACGCCGATGCGAAATTCATCCTTCAGCGCGGCGATGGTCGCCTTCAGTGTGGTGGTTTTGCCGGAGCCGGGAGAGGACATCAAATTCAGCAGAAAGGTCCTGTCCTTCTTAAGCTGGGCGCGGAGCAGATCGGCCTCCCGGTCATTATTTTCAAAAACGCTCTTTTTTATCTCAAGTATCCTGAAACCATCCATCATGAGATACCTCCGTGTGCATAAATTTCTTTTTTATTTTAGCACAATCACTTCAGCATTTCAAGGGCGGCACGGAAGCTCTGCTCAAATTCTCTGTCGCTGTCGAAATATCCGCTGTCCAGAGACGGGAGCCAAAGCTCTGATGAAGACAGCTCATAAAGCACGGCTGCAAGGGGAGACGCATCATCGGGAAGGCTGCTATCCACCGCAGGAATAAGGCCGCCGGACAGAGCCGTGGATCCGACCCTTTCGGCCTGACAGAGCCAGGTGATAAACCGGGCTATGGCCTCCTCGTTTTCTGTAAAGGGACTTGTCACCGCAAGGCCTGTTGCCCTTGCCGGGCAGATCCCTTCACCCCCGTCCGGTGACGGCATGGGATAGAGCTCTATCCCATCGGGGAGTGCGGAAGTCAATTCCGTTGAGGCAACAAGAGCACAGACCACTTCTCCGCTCTCCACAAGGGGCAGGGCGGAGCTGTCATACCCTGCAAGTCCACCGTTGTATGCCGCGTCGGCCAGCAGATTATAGGTATTTACATATGTCTCGTTTTTTATGTCCTCAGCCCTGATGCCGTGAAAAGAGCAGCCGGATTTGGCAAGATATCCGGTGAAGAGAGCGGAAAAGGAATCGGCAGTGAAAAATACTTTTCCCTCATTTTCTCCGTATGCTGAGGCAGCATCGCATATCCCCTCAAGAGAGGCAAATATCTCCCGTCCGCCGGAAGAAAGGGAGCTGTTATCGTATTCCGAGCCGTTTACTGCCAGAAGCTCGGTTTCTGCCCCCATGGGGAAAAAGGAACTGCCCACGCAGCCGGAGCTGTTGAGAAAGCTCTGCAAAAAAACAGGTGCCTTGGCAAAGGAGGCGGAAATGTCCCGCAGTCGGTCCTGCTCATAGAGGGAAAAGGCCCTCTCATGCCCGCAGAGGATCATGTCCGGCCTTGCACTGTCCAGCGCATAGGCAAGCTCATCCTCGTTTGCATAGGCTTTAAGCTCCACAGAGATATCCTTTGTAGACTGATTGAACTGCTCTGCCAGAGACACAAGCTCTTCGGACATGAGCTCTCCCTGCACATACCAGATGCTGATCACAGAGCTTTTTTCCTCTTTATCGCTCGTCAGTGAGCATCCGGAGAGCAGGACGCATATCAGCATCAGCAGGCATATCGCTCGGAAAACAAAATTCTTTTTCATGGCGTTCTCCTTGATATACAGCCAAAATCCACATTTATTCACCACTTTAACCCGAAAAATGCGGCAAAAAAAGATTCTGTTCACCATTTATACCACATTTTTGCTGAAATTTCAAGGTCTTTGCATTAACAGGAGAAAAGGTATATAATACGGTCGAAATGTACATGGGAGTGATAGCTTTGAAATACGAGGGAGTTTTGTTTGATCTGGACGGCACGGTGCTGGACACCGTGGATGATATTGCCGCCGCACTGAACCGGGTACTGAAGAACCATGGCTTTCCCACCATAAGCCGCCAGCAGGCGGAGGCTTATCTTGGAAACGGTACGCGCCGCCTTGTGGAGCTGGCGCTGCCTGAAGATTGCCCGGAGAGTACAAAAGAGACTGTAATTGCCGAATACAGAGACCTGTATGAGGCTGACTGCCATGAACTGACCAGACCCTATGAGGGTATGGTGGAGCTTATGAAAGCGCTTAAGTCGGCAGGAGTAAAGACTGCCATCGTATCCAACAAGCCGGACAGCATGGTGCAGATTTTGGAGCGGGTGTATTATCCGGGTGTCCCCGATCTGGTCATGGGCGAGAGAGCGGGCCTTGCCAGAAAGCCTGCGCCGGACATGATGGACGCTGCGCTGAAGGAGCTTGGACTGGGCAGAAAACAGTGTATTTATGTAGGCGATACCGAGGTGGACATTTTGACTGCGAAAAACTCCGGCCTTGGCTGCATCTCGGTGCCCTGGGGCTTTCGCAGCCGCAGGCAGCTGGAAGAGGCAGGAGCGAATCCCATTGCCGACGATGTCTCCAGACTGAGAGAATACCTGGGACTTTGAATAATAAGAAAACCGGTGCTGAATGCATCGGTTTTCTTATTTTACAGGGGAGTTTTTTTGATTTGTGCCCAGCGGCGGGGATATTTTGTCGGCGTATCCGATGCCTTGCGAATTAAGATGGCGCTGTGGGTAATATCCGTTCCGGGGATGGTGTAGTCTATACAGCGCTCCACCTTGCCGCCCAGAATATGGATAGCCTTTTTCGCCTCATCCAGTTCTGCCTGATGGTCAGTGCTCTTCATGGCGATGAAAACACCGCCCTTTTTCACCAGCGGCAGACACAGCTCACACAGTAAATTCAGCCGCGCGACGGCCCGGGAGGTCACAACGTCAAATGCAGCGCGAAACTCTGCCGGGGCCTCCTCCGCCCGGCAATGGATGCAGTTTACATCATCAAAACCCAGCCGATCACAGGTGTTTTTCAGAAAATTTATTCTTTTATCCAAACTGTCAAGCAAAGTCAGGCTTATATCGGGACAGGCAATTTTTAAAGCGAGTCCGGGAAATCCGGCACCGGTGCCTACGTCAATCACTTTTTTTCCACTCAGATCTTCCAGCGTCAGCAGGGCGGCGCAGTCAAGAAAATGCAGCCGGGCCGTGTCCTCCTCACCTTGAATGGCTGTCAGGTTCATTACAGCATTTATCTCCGTCAGATAGTCGCAGTATATCCTGTATCGGCGGAGCATGATTTCGTCACAGGCAAGACCCAACGCCGAAAAGCCGCTGCCGAGTATTTCTTCAAGCTGCATATCGTTTACCTCGTTCAATGAAAATCGGATGTGTGGCAACACATCCGATTTTATCATATTATTTGTGGTTTATCAATCAGGAGTAGAAGTCATGGTCGCCGATGGTGACGGTAAAAGTGAGATCGGTGCGAAACCAGGTGTCGTCGGCATATTGGGGATTTACGAAATACATGCTGTCTCCCACCGTGTTGAAGCCCTCCAGCGCCAGATAGGCAGAGATCGTGGACAGCTGGTCCGGTTCTGCGTATACCGTGCCTCGGATGACCGGCTCAAACTGGTATACGAAATCGCTGTCAAATACAACATCAAAAATGGTATTGGGATATAGGTCGCTGGCGACCCGATTCATTACCACATTGCCGACACCGATACGCCCGGCAATGGGCTGATTCCCGGCCTCGGCATGGATGATGCGGGCAAGCCAGAAAATCTCCTCAACGCCAAAGGTGTCGCTGTAATAGGTGCTGCTGCCGCTGAGTATGTCCATCGTGGAGCTGTCAATATCAATCCGGCTCAGATCCTCTGCCAGAGTATAACTCAGTTGAAAGATTTTTGCCGCGGCTTCCACAGGAAGGCAGAACTCCCCGTCTATTATAGCTACGCCGCCGGGGACATACATGTATCGCTCATTTGCGCATATGTATTCTGCCCCGTCCGGCGCATCAATTTCAAGGCCGTTCGCGGTTACGACATAGGTCCCGGCCGTGTCATCGTGATAAACCGTGAGCTCCTTGCCCGTGAAGGTGCAGAGATCCTCCAGCGAGAGATATGCGCAGTCAGAAAGCTGATAGCCCCTGCCGGTGAGAAGCCCGTCAAAATAGACGCGCATGTCCGAATAAACCGGCTCTTCCGCCGCCGGCTCCTCTGCAAAGGCGGTCTGACCTGCGCCAAGCAGCAAAAGCAGCAGAAGCACCGATGCGATCCGCGTGAGTTTGTGTCTCATTTTCAGCTCCTTTGTATTATTCCTCCTCTGCCTCAAGGCACTGCTTGAGTGCTTTGGCAAGCTGGTCCGGGCAGGAAGTGGGCTTGAAACCGCAGCGGATACCCTCCATGCGGGAGATGGCGTCCTCAATATCCATGCCCTGAACAAGGCGGGAAATACCCTGAAGGTTGCCGCTGCAGCCGCCGGTGACTTTGACGTTTTTTATCTTTCTGCCATCGGTCTCTATCTCCATAAGCTGGGAGCATACTCCCTGAGGTCTGAATGTAAATTCCATAACGGTATGTCCTTTCGTATTTTAATACGGTAACAATATATCTCTAATTTAAAAAAAGGTCAAGTACAGTGATATTTCGGCTCCGGGCCGCATAATTATAATATTGATGTTTTAATAAACCGTATACGGAAGGAGGGAATAGGTATAGGCACGGCAAAAAAGCTGGCAGTGCTGGGCATGGCGATGATGTGTCTGTATCTGATGTTTATGGGACAGATACGGAAAACGGCGGAAACGGCTGTGGAGGCAGGACGAATGAAAAACGTGGAAGTAGTGGAACCCTCTCCCTCTGTGCAGGCTGAACCGGAGAAAGGAACAGCATCCACACCGGCATCTGCACCCGAGCCTATAGCGCTGAGCATACCGGAGGAGAGCTACGAGCCTCTGCCCCAACCGGGAGAGACGGAGAGTCAGAATCAAATACAGGAGACCACCATCACCGGCGGACTGAGCATCAAAAATGAGACGAGCTATTCCGTGGACATAAGCTCCGTGCTGGACAGCGGCTCTCAGGTCAGACTCAAGGCCGGGGAACCTCAGATTCTCATTATCCATACTCACTCCAGCGAGGCCTATACCCCTGCGGGACTTGACAGATACGAAGCCAGCGACACCAATCGGACCGAGGACACGGAATACAACATTATCCGAGTGGGAGATGAGCTGACGGAGCTTTTGCAGCAGGCGGGGCTGAACGTGATACACGACAGGGGAATTTACGACTACCCCAGCTATACCGGTTCTTATGAGCGATCCGGCGCTGCAGTAGAAAGCTATCTCCAGCAGTACCCCAGTATCTCTGTGGTCATCGATATGCACCGGGATGCCCTGGGCTCAGACGGCGTGGTATATAAGACCATGGCGGAGGAATCAGGGGTGTGCGCAAGTCAGGTGATGCTGCTGGTGGGCAGCGACGAGAGCGGACTGGAACATCCCAACTGGCGCTCCAACCTGTCTCTGGCGCTGTATCTGCAAAACGCTGTCAATGCCGCCCATCCAACGCTGATGCGCCCCGTGGCGCTGGTGCCTCAGCGGTATAACCAGCATCTTACCGGCGGCTCCCTTATCCTCGAGGTAGGAAGCAGCGGCAACACACTTCAGGAGGCTCTTGCCGCCATCCGTCTTTTCGCCGACGCAGCGGCCCCTGCGCTGCTGAATTTGATAGATAATTGAAATAGGAATAATTCTTAAAATTACTCTTTACAAACCGAAAATTATGTGTTATAGTGTGCCTGTAATTAAGAATGATTACTGATTTGGAGGGGGCTATGGAAGCAAAGCACAAAAACAGCAAACAGCGACGCGCCATATTTGAGATGCTTTGCAGCTCCAAAGATCACCCTACGGCGGAGATGATATACAATGCGCTGAAGCCTCTTTATCCTGCTTTGAGTCTGGGTACGGTTTACAGGAACCTGAGACTTTTCCAGCAGGAGGGAACGGTGGTCAGCGTGGGAAATGTGGACGGATACGAGCGTTACGATGCCTGTACCGAGCCGCATCCCCATCTTCTGTGCCAGCGCTGCCACCGCGTAACGGATCTTGTCCTGCCGGACACGGTAAGCTGCCTTTACCGGGATGTGGAGCTGTCAAGCGGCTGTAAGGTGGAGTCCCATAAGCTGACCTTCACCGGCATATGCGCACAGTGCCGGGAGCAATAAGTTTTCTGATTGATTCAGTCAATAAGAAATAATACACATATCAGGAGGAAATTTACAATGAAGAAATGGGTTTGTCCCGTATGCGGTTACGTTTATGAGGGAGATACTCCCCCCGAGTTCTGCCCTCAGTGCAAGGTTCCCGGCTCCAAGTTCACTGAGCAGAAGGCCGATGCATCTTGGGCTGCAGAGCATGTTGTAGGCGTTGGCAAGCAGTTTGGCGCCGATGTCCCCGAGGAAGTCAGGGAAGAGATCATTGCCGGTCTGAGATCAAACTTTGAAGGTGAGTGCAGCGAGGTCGGTATGTATCTGGCTATGGCAAGAGTTGCCCACCGTGAGGGTTATCCCGAAATCGGTCTGTACTGGGAGAAGGCCGGACTTGAGGAGGCAGAGCATGCAGCAAAGTTTGCCGAGCTTCTGGGCGAGGTTGTCACCACCAGCACCAAAAAGAACCTTGAGATGCGCGTTGAGGCCGAAAACGGTGCCACCGCAGGCAAGTTCGAGCTGGCAAAGCTGGCAAAGAAGTATAATCTGGACGCCATCCACGACACCGTTCATGAGATGGCCCGTGACGAGGCCCGCCACGGCCGTGCATTCCAGGGCCTGCTGGAGCGTTATTTTAAGTAATCCCACAAAATACACCCCGGTGAGTTCTGTTCCCACTGGGGTGTTATGCTATACTGGATGTATAAATTTTAGGCAATACTAAAACCATAAAGAAAGGAGCGCACACTATGAAATATGTCTGCAATCTGTGCGGCTGGGTCTACGACGAAGAGGAGCAGGGCGTAAAGTGGGAGGATCTCCCCGATGATTTCACCTGCGAACTCTGCGGTGTGGGCAAGGAAGAGTTCAGCCCTGAGGAATAAAGAACGTTAAAGGAAGCGGAAATTGTCCGCTTCCTTTTTCTCTTGTATTTAAAGATATAATACGTTATATTTACAGTATGGTTTTGGAAAGGAGAGCCCGTATGGAACAGGTAAAAAAGAAAATAGAAGAAGTCATTGAGAAAATCAAAAACGACAGGAACTTTGCGGCAAAATTCAAGAAAGATCCCGTAAAGGCTCTTGAGGGCGTGCTGGATGTGGATCTGCCTGAAGATCAACTCAATGCTGTCATCAGCGGCGTCAAGGCAAAGATCAATCTTGACACCATCGGCAGTGTGCTGGACAGCGACGGAGACGGTAAGCCGGATCTGGGCAGTCTGAGCAAACTGGGCGGCATTCTGGGTAAAAAGTAAGAAAACACAATGCGGGGGCGACCATAACGGTCACCCCTGCAATCATGTAGCACAAATGTGCAACAAACAAAACATATCATTATAATGCATTGCGCAATACACTTGGAACGATAAAAATTCATTAAGATATCCGAGGAAAAACACTTTGTGATTGACCCGCGGATACTTTATTTTGTAAAAATGTGTGGATTTATCACAATATGTATGATATAATAATCTGAATTTTTATAGCAACAGAGTTTTTCGCGCTTTACGGAGGTAAAAATGGATAAAAATGTGCTTCAGCGTTATGCAAGACTTATAGCGGTGTCAGGTATCAATATCGTGCCCGGACAGTATGTAGTCATCCGCACCGCTCTCGAGCAGCTTGAATTTGTGGAGCAGCTGGTGGAGGAGTGCTACCGCGCAGGCGCCGGCAAGGTCATCATCGAGTGGCGGTATCAGCCCCTTACCAAACTTGACATCCAGTACCAGAGCGATGAGGTTCTGGGTTTGGTGGAGAGCTGGGACGAGGAACGTATGAAGCAGATGGCAGAGAAGCTGCCCGCCATGGTCTACCTCTCCTCCGACGACCCGGACGGTCTTGCCGGAATCGACCAGGACAAATGGGCCAGGGCGCAGCAGGCCAGATACAAAATCACCCGCCCTTATTCCGACGCTATGGAGAACAGATACCAGTGGTGTGTGGCTGCCGTGCCCGGCGTGAAGTGGGCACGGAAGGTGTTCCCCGGCCTTGAGGACACAGAGGCCGTTGAAAAACTGTGGCAGGCCATACTCAGCTGCTCCCGCGCCGACGGGGAGGACCCGGTGGAGGCCTGGAAGGAACACAGCGGCAAACTGAGAAGCCGCTGCCAGTGGCTTAACTCCCTGAATCTGCGCCGTCTGATCTATAAGAGCGAGTCTACCGGCACCGATTTTTCCGTGGGCCTGATCCCTCAGGCGCTTTTCTGCGGAGGCGCCGAAAAGCTGCCGGATAAAGAGGTATGGTTTAATGCCAATATCCCCTCCGAGGAGGTGTTCACCACCCCTGTAAGCGGCGATGCAGAGGGCATTGTATACTCCACAAGACCCCTGTCCTACCGGGGCGTGCTGATCGAGAATTTCTCCGTCCGCTTTGAAAAGGGAAAGGCTGTGGAGGTACATGCGGAGAAAAACGAGGAAGCCCTGAAGCTGATGATCCAGATGGACGAGGGAGCCGCCATGCTGGGCGAGTGTGCTCTGGTACCCTATCAAAGTCCCATCCGGGAGAGCGGAATCCTTTTCTACAACACCCTGTTCGATGAAAATGCCTCCTGCCATCTGGCACTGGGCAGAGGATATTCCAGCTGTCTGAAGGACTTTGACAAATACAGTCCCGAGGAGGCCCGGGCCATGGGTGTGAACGACTCCATGATCCACGAAGACTTTATGATCGGCGCATCCGACCTGAGCATCATCGGCGTGACCGACAGCGGCGACACGGTGGAGATTTTCCGGGACGGCGATTGGGCTTTCTGATAGAGAAAAAGCAAGGGAAAGGCGGAAGAAAGATGGACAAGAAAGAAAATACCAAACCAAGGGCAAAATTCTATGTTGAGCAGCAGGGATGGGCTACACAGGCGGCGATCATCTTCATGGCACTGTCCGCAGTGTTTCGTATTGTGGGCTGCTGGGGCAAGTGGAACGACGCCTTCTTTGCCGCTACTCAGATAGCCCTTCCCCTGATGAGCAATATCCTGTTTATCCTGTGCATTGTTCTTCTGGGCAAAAAAGCCCTGTGGCTGACGGCGGTTCCGGCACTCATGGGCGTGGTGTTTTTCGTTATCAAGTCCTTTACCTTTGAAAGCTGGATACACACTGTGCTCTGCATCCTGCTGTATCTGCTGGTGGCGGTGCTGTATACCGGAACGGTGTTCGGCTTTATCCACACCAAGTGGCTGCTTGTGCCCCTGTTCGGCCTGCCCTTCCTGTACCACATTTTTGTGGAGGATCTTGCCGCGCTGAGAGATACGGCAAACCCGGTCTCCCTGTCTGCCGGCTTACAGGAGATCTCCGTTTTGTGCGTGATGCTGTCTCTGCTCTTTACGGCTTTTGCCATGAAAAAGAAAAAGCCTCAGACTGAAGTGGAACTTCCCAAGATGAAAGCCCCCAAGGTCATCCCGCCCCAGAAAGCGGCGGAGGCTGAAACCGCCGACAAAACCACCCAGGCAGACAATACGAAAGAAAATACATCCGGAGATACCAAATGAAGAACAGGCAGAACACCGGCGTGCACCAGTCGGTAACAGGCAGTCATGAGGCGGCACCGAAACCCAGCTGGTTCAACAGTCTGAAAACACACCTGAATATATCCAAGCGCGGGTTGTACATAGCCTGTACGCTGGCGGCGGTGGTGCTCATCGTCATTGTGGCCATTGTGCTGCGCACTGTCTCCGAAAAGCGGAGATATGGTGAGTATTACAACCGTGCTGTGGAGAGCTATTACAGCGGCGACTATGACAGTGCCCTCACAGACCTTCGAAAAGCGGCGGGGCTGAGTCAGACAGAAGAATGTCTTATG
Organism: uncultured Oscillospiraceae bacterium; assembly: GCA_964515275.1. Taxonomy (GTDB): domain Bacteria; phylum Bacillota; class Clostridia; order Oscillospirales; family Oscillospiraceae; genus Limivicinus. The sequence continues at coordinate 17,334 of CAZESU010000011.1, read as the reverse complement.
CTGATGGCAGACTGCTATGAAGCTCAGGGGAACTTTGACAAGGCGCTGGAAATCCTGCGCATGCTGGACACACGGGATGCGGAAGTGGCAGAGCGGATAGCGGCTGTTGAAAAGAAGCGCGATGCACTGAACAGCGCTGCCAAGGTGACGATAGCCGGCATGGAATACGATGTGGGCACTCCCTCACTTACGCTGAGGAACATGGCTTTGACAGACGAGACGCTGGACGACGTTGCACGACTCTACGCGCTGACAAGCCTGAACCTTTCGCAAAACAGTTTTTCCAATATCAGTCCTTTGACGGCCCTGGGCGGGCTTACCGTTCTTGACCTCTCTGAAAACAGCATTTTTGACCTGAGCCCCCTTTCAGAGCTTTCGGGGCTGCGTACTCTGTATCTGGACAAAAACCCCATCACAGATTTTTCCCCGTTGTATGGACTCCAAAACCTGACTACGCTGAGTATAAAGGGCATTGAAATAAGCGAGAGCCAGCTCAAGGAACTGTCTGAGGCGCTGCCAAACTGCGCTATATACAGCGAGGATTCCGTTGAGGAAGCACATGACATCACTTTGGGCGGCGTGACCTTCAAGTCGAATGTGGAAGTGCTGAACCTGAGCAACATGGGCATTTCCGACATATCCGCGCTTTCCTCCTGCAAGGATCTGAAACGGCTGGATTTGAGCGGGAACAGTATAAGTGATCTGACCCCGCTTATGGATATACCCGGGCTGGAAAATCTCAGTTTCAAGGATAACCTTATCACAGATCTTCGCCCTTTGATGGCGCTGAGCACGCTGGAAAGCATCAATGCGGAGGGAAATGCTATAAGCTCCACCGTGGCTTTGGGTTCCCTCTTCCGGCTTAAGGAACTGCACCTTGCAGGAAACCCCATTAGCGACTATTCCGGTCTTGCAAAGCTTTCAAGCCTTGAGACATTGGGACTGGAGGATACCGGTCTTACCGACGGGGATCTTGAATATCTGAAGAGACTTTCAAGCCTTAAGCGGCTGACCATCTATGATAACCCCGACCTTGGCGGTGAGGCCGTGGATGAGCTTCAGCGCAGCATAGGCGCCTGCCTCATCGAGCACTCTGATCTGGTCTATTCCGTCGAAATAGGCGGAGAGAAATTCCGTCAGGATGTGACGGAGCTGGATTTGAGCAATCGAGGCCTTTCTGATATCTCTTCCATAACCTTTTTCGATGAACTGGAGATTATTAATCTGCGAGGGAACAATCTGGAGAATATTTATGCACTCCAATGGGTTTCCGGGGTAAAACAGCTTGACCTTGCCTGCAACAATATATCCGATGCCACTGCTCTTGCCTATCTCTATGAGCTGGAAATACTGGATGTATCCAGCAACAAGCTCAATTCCGTTACGCCTTTCCTGTCCCTTAATAAGCTCAAGGTGCTGGATCTCAGCGGGAACGATATCAGTCCAGAGCAGCTGGAAAGACTTCGCTCGGCTCTGCCAAACTGCGAGATTATTTTTAACTGATACTGTTTTTTCATAAAACCGTTTGGTTTTATGAAAAAGGAATCGCCTGACGGCGCTTCCCTTTTGCGGAAAATCGCCGCAAAAGTCGTCTCATACAGTTCTTAACGCACCTGCGGTGCTATAAAAAGGTTTTCAACCTTTTTCATAAGAACTGGTATGAAATGAGTCACATATGTCCCGGCCATAAGGCCGGGGCATTGAAATTTTACCCCGCTTGTGGCATAATACAAAACTGCCGCCGGAGAGAGGCGGCAGAACGGAGTACTTTATGAATCAAAAGGAACTGAACGAAATACGCCGCCGCATACGGCTCGACAGAAGCAGCATCAGCCACATATACGGCTGCTATGTGAACAGCAACCGGGAAATCATCTCATACATAGACGAATCTATGGGTCTTCTCGGCAAGGAGGACGCAGAAAAATATCTGAGTTTGCTGAAAAAATCCCTGTCCGGGGCCCTGGGTAAAAATCTTATGGATATCTCTTTTGCCACAAAGCAGGTCATGGACAGCGACGAGCACCGTCTCCTCTCCGCTCTGAGAAAAACAGAGCTCAAGGACGAGGAGCTGAGAAACGCCTTTTACCAGTGCGTCATCAACTCCGTCAGCATGGAAGACAGCAATTATGTCATTCTCCTGGCTCATGATAATTACGATGTACCCTACCGCGGCAGGGATGGTCAGCTTGACCGGGACGGCTCGGATCAGGTGTTCAGCTATATTCTGTGCAGCATCTGCCCGGTGAAAGAGGGCAAGGTGCAGTTTGGCTACCGCCCGGAGGAGAGCCGCTTTCAAAGCTTTGCTGCCGGTCAGATCGTGGGCGCACCGGAGCTGGGTTTCATGTTCCCCAGCTTTGATGACAGAGCAGCCAATATATACAGCGCCCTGTTCTACTCCCACAACACGGTGGAAATTCACCAGGATTTTATTGACGCGGTATTCCGCACCCCCGTCCCCATGTCCGCCGGACATCAGAGGGAGGCTTTCCAGTCTGCCCTCAGCCAGTCGCTGGAAAAGGAGTGCAGCTATGACGTGGTGCAGTCCGTCCATGAGCAGCTGAGAGAACGTATCGAACTGCACAAGGAGAGCAAGGACCCGGAGCCTCTGGCGCTGTCGGCAGGAGAGATGGGGGACATTCTGCGAAACAGCGGCATGTCCGATGAGCGCATCGACGCTTTCCGGAGCTGCTGTCAGGAGAACTTCGGCGACGATGCCATGCTCACTCCCGGCAATATTATCGACAGCCGTCACTTTGAGATTGCCACCCCCGAGGTGAAGATCAGTGTCGACCCTAAATTCAGCTATCTTGTACAGACAAAGATCATCGACGGCAGAAAATATATCCTTATCGCCGCAGACAGCGGTGTGGAAGTAAACGGCGTGGGGATCAATATAACAGAAGACTGAGAAAACAAAGGGCCGATGTATCACATCGACCCCTGTTTTATGTCTATGATATCGTCTATGGGTATGGGCAGGTCGGACAGGAATATCAACCTCTTGTTCGGATCAATTCCGGAGACAGGGCCTGTCCGGTTCACATATGAGCTGTCCAGATAATAGCGAAGACATACCTCGTCGCCGATACGTAAGGCCCGGAGAGCCATATCCAGCTCCGTCTGCGCATCCTCACCCAGTATGATCCGGTCAAAAACCGGCTTTTCAACTTCGGCAAGGGCTTCCTCAAAACCCTTCAGGGCTGCAAAGGGCATAAATTGCTTTGCCCGGTCCGCCCGGCTCATGCCGCTCATGCTCTGTGGCCTCCTATCTGTCTGTTGCGCTCCATCATGGTGGCACCCTCTTGCAGGTCCATGCATTTTACAATGCCGTTTTTCCCGTATTTCTTCTTTATGGACAGCACTGCCGACTGTAAGCGCCGCTCCCTCTCCTGCATTTCCGGCGGGCTGAACAGGTCATACTGACTGAACTGCTCCTGTTTTACGTTGTTGAAGCACAGGGAAAGACGATAAATGGGTTCGTTTCGGTTCATGATCCGATCATACAGAAGCTCCGTGCAGCCGCAGATGGTCTTTACCGAGCAGGTGGGGGCCTGGGTGGAGATGCTGCCGTTTACCGGCGGTTTTCCCGAGGAATAGGAATAGCCCAGAGACAGGGTAATGGAGCTGGTGACAAGACCCTTGTCGAACAGATCCAGCGCCAGCGCCTCCGCCATCTCCCTGACGATGATTTTTCCCTTTTCATAGCCATAGGCACAGGACAGCACCTGCCCGCTGGAGATACTGTTGGTCTGAGGCTTGAAATTTTTGATATCGGCTATGGTGGTGCTCTCCCGCCCCCAGGCGTGGTCTATGAGCAGCTCCGCGTCGATGCCGAAAGTCTTGTACAGGACTTTTTCATTGGCGTGAGCCACTTCCCGCATGGTCTGTATGCCAAGCCGCTCCAGACGCCTGACGGTGCCGCTGCCAACGCGCCAGAAATCTGTCATGGGCCGGTGATCCCAGAGCCTTTCCCGGTAGCTGTCCTCGGTCAGTATGCCGATATAATCGTCGGAGTGCTTGGATATGATGTCAAGGGCTATCTTGGCAAGATAGAGGTTGGTACCGATGCCGCAGGTGGCGGTGATGCCAAGCTCTTTTTTGATATCGCCCATTATGGTCAGCGCAAACTGCTTTGCATCCATTTTCCGGCTGGGGAGATAGTCCGTCACGTCCATGAATACCTCGTCTATGGAGTATACATGGATATCCTCTGCCGACACATATCTGAGATAGATGGCGTATATCCGAGCCGAATAGTTGATATAAAGGGCCATGCGGGGCTGAGCCATGATGTATTCGATGCCCTTGGGGATCTCAAATACCCGGCAGCGGTTTTTCACTCCCATGGCCTTGAGCGCAGGTGTTACTGCAAGGCAGATGGTCTTTTCTGTTCGGCTTGGGTCTGCCACAATTAGCTTTGCCTTCATAGGGTCAAGCCCTCGTTCCACACATTCAACGGAAGCGTAGAAAGACTTGAGGTCTATGCACATATAGATTCTCTTTCCGCCCATGGACTTTCCCCCCCCTTCTCAGCAACTATTATAATATCTTAAAAAGATAAAATCAAGGGTAATTTCATCCAAATAAGATAAAACTACCCTTTTATTTTTTGCTTCTGTTACAGATCTATGATAATCACCTTAAGACCGCTGCGCTGGGCATAGAGGATGGTGTTCATGGTGCCGCCGGTCTGTCCGTCAAAGCAGGCCAGCAGCAGGGAAGATTGGTCCACCATATAGCGGTTTCGCCGCATCATGCAGCCGGGCGTGTATCGGTGTTGTACAAAGGTGACCGTGTCGCTCTCTGCCATGATGTTCTCATAGCGCTGCAGCTGGGAAGCGGACCAGCTGTCTGCCTGTTTGTCGCAGGGGATGGCAGCTTCCAGCGTCACATCGGGGAAACGGCTCCTCAGCGCAAGCACCGCCTCGGCAAAATACAGGTCGCAGCCCTCCGCCATGCCGCATATAAAGTTCCGATATCCCATTTCATATATTCCGTCGAGCCTTGCGGTTATCTCTGCCTTAAGGGCAGTACAGCGGGGGTCGTTCTCGCGGCTGCCCCAGGGCAGCTTTGCCGGCCTGTGCCCGGTAAAGCAGCAGGTCATATCGGCTGTGCTCATGCTTGCGCCTCCTTGTGTATGGTATTTTTATTGTAATATGAAAAAACCCTATTGTCAAAATAAGAATAGGGTGTTATACTCCAGTTGTAAATATCTTCAGGGCAGGGTGTAATTCCCGACCGGCGGTAAAGTCCGCGAGCCGTTTTCGGCATGATCCGGTGCAACTCCGGAACCGACAGTACAGTCTGGATGTGAGAAGGTTTTATTTTTATGCAGATTCTGCCCGAAGAAGTCACATTCTTCGGGCAAATTTTTTGAGGAAGAGGTAGTTATTATGTCCATCAAGGAAAACCTTAGCTTTGTGCTTACCTGTATTGCAATATTTGCAGGACTGGTAATTGTGGCCCTTCTGTTTGAAAGGCTGCTCTGCAAGAACAGAAAGAATTTTTTCAGCACTCACTATATCAGCTATACCGCCGTATTTTCCTGTATCGCCGGCGTGCTGATGCTCATTGAGATTCCGCTGTTTTTTGCCCCCGGATTCTATAAGCTGGATCTGAGTGAGATTCCGGTATTGATCTGCACCTTTTATCTTGGACCTGTGTCCGGTGTGTGCGCAGAGCTTGTAAAGGTCATGGTAAAGCTGCTTCTTAAGGGAACAACGACGGCCTTCGTGGGCGATTTTGCCAACTTTGCGGTGAGCTGCTCCTTCGTGCTTCCTGCAAGCATCATTTATCACGCCAAGCCGGGGAAAAAGACGGCTCTTATCGGCATGGCTGCCGGTACGCTTGTTATGACAATATTCGGCAGTGCCTTCAATGCCATCTATCTGCTGCCGAAATTTTCAGCACTTTACGGTATGCCTCTTGATGCCATTGTTGCCATGGGTACGAATGTAAACGGTGCAATAAACAGTGTTTCAACACTGGTACTTTTCGCAGTGGTGCCCTTCAATCTTCTGAAGGGTATTATCGTCTCCGCACTGACCTTCCTGCTCTATAAGCGCATCTCTCCGATTCTGCATCAGGGCGATGCAAGACTTCAGCAGCGCCGTGCGCAGAAGGCAGAGCAGTAAAACCCTTACAAAAGCAGTGCCCCTGTCTTTTTCAGGCGGGATATGCTCAGAGCGAAATTTAATATCTCACCGAAATATATGATCCATATGTACGCGCTGAGAGCATAGCGGGGCAGCAGCCACCAGACCAGAAGCAGCCCTGTCAGCGCGTCCAGAATGTTTATCCCCATGCTCCAGACTTGCTGCCCCAGACCCTTCAGGCAGCCGTCCACGGTCATGTCGGTATACATGATCGGTATCAGCGGAGAGAGCAGGCGTATGTAATGGCCTGCCTCTCCGCTTTTATATATTACCATGCCCAGCATATCCGCAAACAGGAACATAAATACGGCAACAGCACCGGAAAACAACAGGCTCAGCCGGAAAAGGGAGGCCACTGTGCGCCGTATGTCCTTTTCGTCCTTCCGCACCTGGGCTTCCGTAAGCTCCGGGATGATCAGCTCCGCCACAGCAGACATGATGCAGGAAGGGAAGAGCACGATGGGCAGCACCATGCCCTGTATGGTGCCATAGCCTGCCAGCGCCCCGTCGGAGGAGTAGCCCGCCGCCTTCAGTCCCTGGGGAACCAACAGATGCTGCATGGTGGAGAGGGCGCTTCTGGCATAGGCGGAGATGGCCAGCGGCAGGGCGATTTTCAGCATCCTGGCTGTGAGCTTCAGCCCGCTGGTATCTCCCGTGCAGTAGCTTCGCCGGTCTGCGGCGTATACAACAATCATCAGAAGCAGAGACAGAATATCTGCCGCAAGCCTTCCGGCCATGACAGCGGCGCAGCTTTTTTCAATATCACCCTCCGGGCTCATGCCCAAAAACAGAGCCACCAGCGCAATGCCTGCAAGCTGTTCTGCCAGATGTACAAGAGTGGGTTTCCACACTCTGCCGCAGGCGGTAAAGTAGCCTGAGAAGGCGGAGCAAAGGGAGATACAGGGCATACTGAAGGCCGATAGGCGAAAGGAGAGAACGGTTCTGGCATCGCCGATCCAGAGAAAGCCTATCGGCTCTGCCAGAGACCAGAGTATCACCGCTGCGGCAAAGCCGAAAAACGTGCCGTAGGCCAGACATCTGCGCATGGCGCCTCTGATACCGGCGCAGTTTTCCGCTCCGATCTCCTCAGAGACCAGTCTTGTGGAGGCAAAACGTATGCCGGATATGGCAAGAGTGGCACAGAGCATCGTCACCGAGCATACAAGCTGGTAAAGCCCTATGCCTGCCGTACCAATCATCCCCACCAGCCATATCTGAAACGCCATGCCGATGCAGCTCATAAGGATGGAGGAGCATGTCAGCAGGGCGGTGTTGTAAATCAATTTTTTGTGCAAAGCCATCAGCAACCCTCCCGGTATCATACTTTATGCCGCCGGCAGGGCTTTTTTTCCTGTTTGTCTTGCCAACATACTGCAGATGGTGATAAAATATAAAAAATAGAAGTGCTGCGAGAATGCAAATATAATGGAATGACCGCATTCCCAGAGTATTCGGAACATAGAAATTCGGAAAGGAGATAGAAATGATCATAACAGTTGGCAGACAGCACGGAAGCAACGGACACGACATCGCCCGCCTGCTGGCACAGGAGCTGAATATGAAATGCTATGACAAGGAGATCGTTGACGAAGCCGCTGCAAATTCACATTTCAGCAAGGAGATCTTTGACTCCTACGATGAAAAGCGGGTCTCTGCGTATATTATCCCCACGCCCCACTATGTAGGGATGCAGGAGGGCTTCCGCCTGAACATGCAGGTGGCGGCAGCCCAGTTTGAAGCCATGAGAAGTCTTGCCGATAAGGGCAACTGCATCTTTGTGGGCCGTTGCGCAGACTATATTCTCCGCAACAGGAAAGATGTGCTCAGCGTGTTTATTATGGGCAATATGCCCTTCCGCATAAAGACCATTATGGAGCGCAAGGGACTCAGCGAGGATCAGGCGAAAAAACTTATAAAGGAAGTGGATAAGGACCGCGCCAGCTATTATAAGTATTATACCGACCAGATCTGGGGCGAATCCGAAAACTACGACCTGTGCATCGACAGCAGCCGTATCGGTGTGCGGGGAGCTGTGGATGTCATCAAGGCCTATCTGAACGCAATGCAGGAAGCAGAATAAGTAAGCAAATATCCCTCCGGTGAAATCGGAGGGATATGTTTATTTCAATTTTTTGAAATTTTTCTTTACATTTACTGGCTGACAGCGGTATACTCTCCCTGAACAGAAGGGAGGACTTGCCATGAAAAGCAAAAAAGCAAAGGAATTTTTGCGCTTTGTCAAATTCACACTGTTTTCCATAAGTGCGGGACTGGTGGAGATGGGCGTGTTTGCGCTGCTCAACGAGCTGTCCGGCTGGAGCTACTGGCCCTGCTATCTGATTGCACTTGTCATGTCTGTGGTCTGGAACTTCACGCTGAACAGAAAATTCACTTTTAAATCTGCTGCAAACGTACCTGTCGCAATGCTGAAAGTACTGTGCTATTACGCGGTGTTTACCCCGCTTTCCACTCTGCTTGGTCACTGGCTGGCGGACGTATTGCTGTGGAACGGATATATCGTCACCATCATCAACATGCTGCTGAACTTTATAACCGAGTTTCTGTACCAGCGTTTCTTCGTCTTTGGAAAGAGCATTGACACTGCCGAAAAAGCTGCCTGAAATGTAAATGCCTCCCGGAAAGGTTATTACCGGGAGGCATTTCTGTTCAGTTGAAGCCGGAGGCGTTTCGTTGGAACAGCGTGTCTACCCGTTCCCGGAGCGCGGTATGCTCAGGGAAGGAAAGTTCAGGGTCACGCTCAAGCAGACGGCGTGCCTCATCCTGAGCCTTTTGCAGCACGTTTACATCAGCCCCCAGGTCGGCGGCGTGCATTTCCGGCAGACCGTGCTGTCTTGAGCCGAAAAAGTCACCCGGGCCGCGAAGACGCAGATCTTCCTCGGATATTTTGAATCCGTCGTTTGTCCTGCTCATGATCTTGAGCCGGGCGCGGACCTCCTCACTGTCGTTGTCCGACACCAGGATGCAGTAGCTCTTGTGCTGCCCGCGGCCTACCCGTCCGCGAAGCTGATGGAGCTGACTCAGCCCAAAACGTTCCGCATTCTCTACAATCATCAGCGCGGCGTTGGGTACATCCACACCCACCTCTATAACGGTCGTTGCCACAAGAATATCTGTCTCACCTGCAACGAAGCCTGCCATGATTTTATCTTTATCCTTGGGTTTCATTTTGCCGTGAACACAGGCAACACGGAGATCAGGGAATGTGAGAGCCAGCTCCTTTGCGTGCTCCTGCGCGGACTTCAGCTTGACCGGAAGCTCCTCATTTTCCTCCACCATAGGGCACACTACAAAAACCTGCCGCCCTTCGCTCACCAGTTTTCGGATAAAGCCGTTGAGCCGCTGACGGTAACTTTCATCCACGGTGAAGGTATCCACTTTCTGCCGTCCCGGAGGCAGCTCGTCAATGATGGACACGTCCAGATCACCATAGATGATTAAAGCCAGCGTCCTGGGGATGGGTGTTGCGGACATGACAAGCACGTGGGGCTTTCCACCCTTGCCGATCAGCGCAGAGCGCTGGTTTACGCCGAAGCGGTGCTGCTCATCCGTCACCACAAGGCCCAGCCTGGAATATTCCACATCCTCGCTGAACAGGGCATGGGTGCCTACCACAAGGTCAAATTCCCCGTTTCTCAGTGCTTCTTTGGCAAGCCGTTTTTCCTTTGCTGTCATGGATCCGGTAAGCCTGCCCACCCGGATGCCAAGGGGCATCAGCATGGAAGACAGCGTGGCAAAATGTTGCTCTGCCAAAATCTCCGTTGGAGCCATGAAAGCGCTGGTATAGCCGCCCTTCCACGCAAACCAGATCAGCGCGGCTGCCACCAGCGTTTTGCCGCTGCCCACATCGCCCTGAACGAGCCGACTCATTGCTCTGCCGCTGGTCATGTCCGATATGGCCTGAGCCGCAGCGCGGCGCTGGGCATTGGTGGGGGAAAAGGGGAGTGTGCACCAGAATTCCTCTATATCCGCCATGGGCAGGACGATTCCGCCCTCGTTTACCCGTTCGCCCCGCATTTTGCCCAGTGCGCAGGCCAGAACAAACAGCTCTTCAAAGATCAGCCTCCGCCGGGCCAGCTCCAGTGCCTCAAAATCGGCGGGAAAGTGGATGTTTTCGTAGGCATAGCGGGCCTGCACCAGCTGGCAGCTCTCCCGTATCTCTCCGGGGAGAATATCCGGCAGCTTGTCTCCGCAGGCATCCAGCCCCTGCCGCATTGCCTGAGAGACATTGCGCTGGTTCAGCCCCGCACATAGCCTGTAAACCGGCACGATTCTGCCGGTAACGCCTTTTTCAGAACCCTCGCGCTCATATACCGGGTTTGCCATGCTGCGCCGGGTACCGGATATCTCCATCTTACCGAAGAACACAATGCTGTCCCCACGACCGATATTATCCTTAACATAATTTTGGTTAAAATAAGTTATGTCAACCGATCCGCTCTCGTCCACGGCTCGGAATTTCACAAGCTCCATGCCGCGCCGTATTCTGATGAGCCGGGGCATATCCGCAACGATGGCATGTATGCACACATGCTCCCCATCGAACACCTGGGCAATAGGTTTGCACAGGGTTCTGTCCTCATATTTTCTGGGGAAAAAGGAAATAAGGTCATAGAGAGAAAAGACACCCAGCTTATTGAACGCCTGCGCCTTTTTCTCTCCTATTCCCTTAATGTATCTTACATCAGTATTCAGATCAGCCATGATCACTCTGTATAACTTAAAGTATAGTTGGTGTTTTCAAGGGTAAACTGCTCTATCAGTCCGCTGGTGCAGACCACTCGGTTATCGGAGGTTATAAGGATCATATCAAAACCGCCGTAAGTACGCCAATAGCTGAGCGCCTGAGACTCACCCAGAATGAACATGGCGGTGGAGAGGCAGTCGGCCAGTGTGCCGTCGTCACAGATGATGGTGACGGATACCAGCGTGTTGGTGACAGGATAACCGGTCTTGGGACTTAAAAGGTGATGATAGAATTTGCCGTCCAGGGAAGTGAAGTTCCGTTGATAGCTGCCGCTGGTGACAACGGCCGTCTCACCGACTTTAACGGTTCCAATATAGCTGGAGGTGTTGTTCGGGTCGGTGACAGCAACTGTCCACAGACTGCCATCGGGCTTCACGCCGAGAGTCTGCACATTGCCGCCCAGGGACACGATACCGCTGGTGACGCCTGCGTTTCTCATGGCCTCGATGGCGTAGGAGGCCGTGCAGCCCTTTGCCACTGCGCCGAAGCTGAGCTGCGCACCGGCGGGCATGGAGGCGGTGTATGTACCGGTATTTGGAAAGCTTGTCAGTATCAGTTCATCAAAGCAGAGGAGCTGCAGATCGGAACTAATCTCATCGGCGGTGGGAACATAGTATTTCCCATCCACAAAGCCCCAGCGCTTCACAAGGGGGTATATGGTCAGATCCAGTGCTCCGCCGCTCCGCTTATATACGGTTTCGGCAGTACTTATCATCTTTGCCACCTGGCCCGGAATAGCCACGCTTGCGCCGTTGGCATTGTTCATGGCATAGACAATACTGGTCTCAAGCTCCGGATCCAGCATGGAGTCCATGGAACGGATAATGCCCTCGGCCGCGGTGAGACCTGCTTCCCGGTTCTTGCCGTAGGCGGTAAGGGTCATCACAGTATCCATAGCGAATACCTGTGACTGGCTCATCTTGTTCTCTCCGCAGGCAGCCAGCGGCAGAACCATTGCCAGGCAGAGAATAATGGAGATTATTTTGCAGTTTCTTTTTTTGTGCTTCATAAGATTATTATAATCCTTTAATATGCTTGTAGGTTTTAAATTTGCTTTGTTGTCAAAGATTATAACATATAAAAACTAAATTGAAAACAGCTATTTACTTTGCCTGAGAAATTTGTTATAATATCAACCGCACAAGTGCCCGTAGCTCAGTTGGATAGAGTGTCAGACTCCGACTCTGAAGGTCGCAAGTTCGAATCTTGTCGGGCATACCACAAAGGCCGTATCTTGCAAATGGTAAGATGCGGCCTTTTAAATTAAAAACGAGTACCACCGGCACGATGAGGCCATAAGGTGGAGGCAGATAAACGGGAAACCGGCATGCCATCTGTCTCCACCTTACGACCTCTTTTATGCGGGTGGCTTTTTTATCGGCAAAGACAAGGAGCGTTGTGTTCTAAGGCAAGGAAAGAGAGCATAGAAGTTTTCACTGAACCTGATCGAAAAAACAGATGAACGCGGAAACAGAACGAAAACCTTGTCAGCTTGTACAAAAATATGACATGTTTTTATCGACTCCGACAATAAATCGATTTCATGCATCAGCTTCATGAAAAAGGGAACTTTTACAATTCCTCAAGAGATCGTTATAGTTATAGCAGTAACAGAGCAGAGGAGAGAGAAGCATGGCACAGAGCACACTGGCGATTTTGATACTGGGGCCGCATCATCTGCCGTAAGCTTCGGATGGAGTATCTGGAAGAGCTGTTTCAAACGCTGACGAGGAAGGAGCAGGACGTCCTCGGCAAGTGCTATGGGGTGTTTGGCTACGCCAAAGCGCCGCTGCGGGAGATCGCCATGTATCACATGATAAAGGAAGACGGAGTGGAGAAGGCGAAGAACCGGGCGTTACTAAAATTACGCGACCGCTATCCGGACAGCAGAATGGGGGAGTGGAACAGAATCGTCCGGATGATGAGCTCGAACAGAAAGATTCTCTGAAAAAGGCTTGATATTATTTCTCACTTCGGCTAAAATAATATCAGATATTAAATTGGACGAAGCTTTTGCGAAGGAGGGAATTGCAGATGTATATTAGTAGGCACGCGGAAGAAACAGTTGAGAAGCTTTCAAAGATGTTTGGTGCAGTTTTGGTGACCGGGTCGAGGCAGGTTGGCAAAACCACAATGCTTCAAAGTATATTGGGCGGTATCAACTATGTCACTATGGATGATGCGGTGCTCCGGGCCAGTGCGGTGGAAAACAGTAATACCTTTCTGAAAGATAATCCGCCTCCGGTTTTTATCGACGAGGTTCAGAAAGCGCCGGAGCTTTTCCCGCAAATCAAAATATATCTGGATGCCAGCCGTCAGAAGGGGCAATTCTATTTGAGCGGCTCCCAGCAGTTCAGGATGATGAAAAATGTCAGTGAGTCTTTGGCAGGGAGGATTGGTATCCTAACGCTCCTGGGTTTATCTATGAGGGAGAGAACAGGGGTTGAGTATAAGGCACCGTTTTTACCAACAGAAGAGTATCTAACAGAACGGCGTGTGCAGCTTGCTCCGATTTCTTATGATGATATCTGGAATATGATTTGGCGCGGGAGTATGCCGGAGCTGTCTGTAAATCCGGATTTTGACTGGCGGATGTATTATGGCGCTTATGTTACTACTTATGTGGAGCGTGATGTGAAGGAACTGGCCCAGGTAGGGGATGAGGTGAAGTTCACGCGCTTCATGGCAGTGTTGGCGGCAAGAAACGGCCAATTGCTTAATCTTCAATCGGCGGCCAGTGAGGTAGGGATCAGCCAGCCAACAGCGGATCGATGGCTCTCTATCCTGACAGCTTCTCACATTGTCTATCTGTTGCAGCCCTATTCCAATAATCTGACCAACCGTGCGGTGAAGACTCCGAAGCTGTACTTTTTGGATACGGGACTGGCAGCTTATCTCAGCCGCTGGAATACAGCGGAAGTATTGAAAAGCGGTGCTATGTCCGGGGCTTATTTTGAAGCCTTTGTTATTTCCGAGGTTCTCAAAAGCTATTATAATTGCGGTATTGCTGAACCTTCTCTGTATTTCTATCGGGATAAAGATAAAAAGGAAATCGATCTGCTTATTGAGGAGAACGGCACCCTTTATCCTCTGGAGATCAAACAGCACTCGGACCCCAGCGCGAAGGATTTGAAAAACTTTGACGTTCTCTCTCATCTGAACGGAGTAAATATCGGCCCTGGCGGTGTGATCTGTACCTATGACCGGCTGGTCACGCTGAAAGAAGGTTTCAAAGCCATTCCGGTGAACTATCTGTGAGTCGTTCGCGTTGACCACTATTTGACTACTGTTTTCTCAAAAACACTGAAAACCCGCAGACCTTGCAGCGCAAGGGATTGCGGGTTTCGCGGCAAAGATGACGCAAACAGGGTATAACGGCTTAAACCCGCAACAAATCAGGACTTTTCAAAAGATGTCTGATAACTCCGACTCTGAAGGTCGCAAGTTCGAATCTTGTCGGGCATACCAAACAAAAAGTCAGTGTTTTCAATGCTTTGCGGCTTTGAACACTGGCTTTTTTAGTTATTATCTTTGTTCAGAAATAGGGTGAAAATTCAACTTTAATTCAATTTGATTTTATTTTAGGCTTTTTTTAGGGCAACACCGCATAAAATGCAAATCGCGCCAAAAAAAGTGTGATGTAATATGATTATGGATAAGCAACTGAGTCTGTCCGACCTGAGTGATGAGCTGGCACAGGTGCGGACAAAGAAAGAACCACCAAGTTGCTTCGAGCAATAGGCTTACAATAGCGTCCTATCGCATTGCAACTTAGTGGTTATTTTGGTAATGTATCATATGGAAACAACATTGTCAACATAACCGGGAAGAAATTTTCGGAAGTTTTCACCGAGACAGATACTCAGTACCAAAGCAGAGACTACGGGGACGAGGATTCACAGTATCAGGCAAGGGAGTATGAGGAGGAATATCCTACATACGGCGTGCATTGGGGCATAGAAGCCGGTATAATTTCCAACAAAGAAGCAAGAGCTGTTTGGGAAGCTGTTGCGAACTTTGACAAACGGGGGTATTATTATCCCAAGGCGATAAATAATGGCCATTATGTTCAAAGCGATAACTACTTGATGATTGTCGGAGGAGACTACAACAATCCTTCCGTGCGTACAATCTTTGAGTTGGACGACCACTATGAAACATCGATGGCTTATGCAAAGGAGTTGCTTATCAATGCAAAAGGGATTGAATCCGAAATACGAAAAGCGTGCCAAATTATTGAGGCTGCTTATGGATATGGGTATGTCACTCGATATGATATGGGAGACTATCAAGCCAATGGAAGGGAAAACCGAGGAGGAAAAGGACGCAATCGCTATGGAACTGATGAAGAAGTACAGTACCAAAGCAGAGACTACGGGAACGAGGATTCACAGTATCAGGCAAGAGAATATCTGAGCGACGAGGCTGAACAGTTCCAGAGAGACATAGATGAATGGGAGGAAGCCGGGAAGCCTGACGGCGAGACCTTTATCCTTGGCAGCACCGGGGATGTTCTGCAAGGGCTGGGAGCCATCGAGAGCGACATTTACATGCTCAGCGATAAAATCAATACGATACTCAAAGGGCACCCGGAAATGACGGTCAGGGAAATCAAGAGCATTCCAGAGATTCTTGAAAACCCTGTTCTGGTTCTTGCGAGCCGAAATGTGGGCAGAGGAAATAGCGCAAATACAAGGCTCACGATATTCGGAATGGTTAAAGCGCAAAACAAACTTTCTGTTATGGCAGTGTTTGAATTGCGCCCGGTGGAAAACAAACTGTATCTTGACGATATGCAAAAAGTGGTGAGCGCCTACACAAAGGACAACTCACCAACAGCCGCTATGAATTTGATAAGGGAAAGTGACGTACTGTATGCGGATAAAGATAAAACCGCTTCGTTACTTCACACAGTAGGCTTCCAAAATGCCTACCGCATTGAACAAAGCAGTTATATTGGTAATATAGCATATGGAAACAACTTTGTCAACATAACCGGAAAGAAATTTTCGGAAGTTTTTACCGAGACAGATACTCAGTACCAAAGCAGGGAATATGAGGAGGATGAGCCCAAGAAATACTCCTATGAATGGTTTACCGCCAAACCGGATATGGCTGTAACCACCGTAGATGATAATGTATCAAATAGCCGCGCCGACATTGTATTGCAGGCAAAACAAAACGCCGCCTCTGTTGGACATATCAACAAAGACGGTGTGCCGGTTGTTCATGTGGACGATATTGACACGGATGTTCTTGTGTCAAAGAAAAGTTTGGTGCATGGTCTTGACAGACGTTTAAGCACACAGGCACCAGTCCTTATGAGAATAGGAGATGTTCTCAAAAATGCTATCCGCATAAATGAACTTTTGCCAAGGCAGGAAAGTGTTGAAAACACCTATGTTCTGATTGGTGCAGCGAGAAGCAAAAGCGGACTGTATATTGCTTCTTTCGTGGTAAACAGATACTCCAACGAGGTAGCAGAGGTAAATGTTCTTTATTCTGCAAACGCAAAAAAAGAATCGGCCGCATTGCTGCCGAAGTTTACGGACGAATCCGCTACTCCTACCGATTCTGTAATCAGTATAGAGGAATTGCTGGGATATGTCAATACTTTGTTCCCAGATATTCTCCCGGAAGATGTTCTTAAACACTTTGGACATGACCGCAGACCGGAAGGAACTCTCGGCAATGACGCGCTTTACCAGCAGCGCACGGACACCCTGACAGACAGGGAGATCCTCTCCCTTGCGGCAGGAGAGATAAACCCAGACACCCTGACAGACGCGGAGAGGGACGCGCTTCGCATTTTCAACGACAGGCTTACAAAGCTTGACGAGCTTACCCAGGAGAGGAAGGAGCTTGGCCAGCTCTACAGGGAGCAGCAATTCGGCCCCAACGTTGACCGTGAGGCAGCCAAGGCCACCCGGGAGAAGATGCAGGAGATGGATGCCAGAATCGAGAAAGCCAGTGATTCCGTCCTTTCCGTTGAGGACAAGCCCATCTTGCGGCAGATCCTGCAAAAGGCAAGAAAGGTGATCGAGCAGGAAGACCGGGCACACGCGCAGGAGATTTTGAGACGTGCGAGAGACCGCCGGGAAAACGCGGCAGCCATCAAGAAGTACAGAACCAGAATCCGCGCCGACGTGGGCGAGCTTTCCGGCTGGATACTCCACCCCAGCAACAAAGACGTGGTGAAGCATATCCCCGACGCGCATTCCGCCAAAAAGGGAAACAAGTGGCACTTCGGGTACAAGGCGCATGTGGGAGTCGACCACGAAACCGGCATTGTACACTCGCTCGAAGTCACATCCGCCAATAAACACGATGTCTGTATGACGGCAGAGCTTCTGACTGGAGAGGAAGAAGTTGTTTACGGAGACAGCGGCTATCTCGGAGCCGAAAAACGGC
>CAZESU010000010.1:0-32493 GCA_964515275.1 uncultured Oscillospiraceae bacterium | reverse complement strand
ACCGGCTGTACGCCATGTTTGCCTGCGCCAATCTGTACGCGCTGGCCATCGCCGGACGAAAGTTTTCCACAACCTGATGGGGAAAAGTGCGCCCTTTTAGGGGAAATTCCCCGAAGTATGGGGAAAATAACGTGAAAATTACGGGATTCAGCCGTCAAAGCCGCTCAGAAAATGCGCAGATGCAGCCTGAATCCAGAGTAAGTCGAATTATTCAGAGGTTCCCTAAAGTCTTGAAACGGGTTTGTTTTGGTGTGCGAAACTTTTCTCGCTTCCGCAACAGAATCCTACACTGTGCCTCATGACACCAATGAAGAAAGAGCATGTGGCGCGCCACATGCTCCTTCTTCTTTGCTCTTTTCCTTTTGTTCTACCCCAACTATTGACAGAGAGCCGTTTTTTATGGAAGATTTAATCTGTTCCTTCAAGGAGTTTGTCAGCAAGGGAAAGAGGAAGCACCAGCGTATCGATAACACCAAGATTCACAGCGCCCACAACACTTTTCGGCCGAAGCCGGGCGGAGCAAAGGGCCACAACCTTGTCTGCGCGGCGAAGCTGCTCCAAGGAAGCCTGCATCACATGATCCACGCTGGGCTCGATCACAGTGCCGCCCTTGTCGAAATAGTGTGCAAGAATCCGCCCCACAGCCCGCTGTCGGATGGTCTCCCCGTCGAAGCGGTATTCCACGCCCAGGTCAGGATAGGAGGGGAAATTTGAGATGCTTACCACCGCAAGCTCCATACGGTTCCATAGCTGCTGCATGGCCTGATAGGCGTCCATGTGCTTTACATATTCCAGTTCAGACTCAGAGTCAAAGAACGCGGGAAAATACAGATAGTCGGCAGAGCGCCCGGTCTTGCCGGAGATGATCCTTGCTATCTCATTATTGTGATAGCTTCGGTAAGAGGCACCGATACCGCCGATCAGCGGAAAGATGCGGCCCTCATGTTTCTCCGCGTTGGGCAGCGTTTCCGCATAGTCTGCCATGCGCCTCATCATGGAGCCCCAGCCGATGCCCACGCTGGCCGCTTTCTTTTCCCCTTCAAAACACAGCTCATAAGCCGCCGCTGCAAGGGCGTTATCTGTGCTGTCGGGAGATTCTCCATCCGGCTGCACCAGAGCCTTGTGAAGCGCATATCGCTTTTCCAGCTCTGCTGGTATCACAGGCAGTCCTCCGCGTTTTGCTGACAGCAGAATAGCATTGATTTTAACATCTATCAAGTTTCCGGAGATCGTGCTGACATACCTTTATAATTATAGTTATTATTTTTTTGATATGGTATATCAGCCGCCCAGATACGCTTTACGGACGCTTTCGCTTTCAGCCAGCTCTTTGCCGGTACCGGAGAGGCTGATTTTTCCTGTCTCCAGAACATAGGCACGGTCTGCGATGGACAGAGCCATCTGTGCGTTCTGCTCCACCAGCAGGATGGTGGTGCCCGCTTCATGCAGCTGCTTGATGATTTCAAACACCTGCTCCACCAGGATGGGGGCCAGACCCATGGAGGGCTCGTCCAGCATCATCAGGGTAGGCTTGGACATAAGGGCACGGCCCATGGCAAGCATCTGCTGCTCGCCGCCGGAGAGAGTGCCCGCAGTCTGCTTTCTGCGCTCCTTCAGACGGGGGAACTGCTGGAATACCCGTTCCTTGCCATCCTCAACGCCGGAGTTTGGGGCGGTAAAGGCGCCCATCTCCAGATTCTCTTCCACGGTCATACGAGTGAAGATGCGGCGTCCTTCGGGTACATGCGCAATGCCCATTTTCACAATTTTATGGGGCGCTACGCCGCTGATTTTCTTATCCATGAAGTCCACTTCGCCGGCTTTGGGCCGCATAAGCCCGGAGACCGTCTTAAGTATGGTGGACTTTCCCGCACCGTTTGCGCCGATGAGGGTGACGATCTCTCCCTCATCCACATGGAAACTGACGCCCTTCACTGCATGGATGGGACCGTAATACACGTTCAGGTCTTTTACGTCGAGCATCATTTCGCCGCGCCTCCCTTCTTGCCGAGGTATGCCTCGATAACGGCAGGGTTCTCCCTGATCTGCTGGGGAGTGCCTTTGGCAATCACCTGTCCATAGTTTAAAACGGCTATGCTTTCGCAAATGCCCATGACAAGGTTCATGTCATGCTCGATCAGGAGGATGGCTATTTTGAAGGTGTCGCGTATCTTGCGGATGTTCTCCATAAGCTCGGCGGTCTCAGCCGGGTTCATACCGGCAGCAGGCTCGTCCAGCAACAGAAGGGACGGATTGGTGGCAAGGGCGCGGGCGATCTCCAGCCGGCGCTGTGCTCCGTAGGGCAGGCTGCCGGCAGGGGTCTCCGCCAGGTCGCTCATGCCGAAGATGGAAAGGTACTCCAGGGCTCTGCTGCGTGCTATTTTTTCGGCGCGCCAATAGCCGGGGAAGCGGAGTATGGAGGCGGGAACTCCGTAGTCCATCTCGTTATGGAGTCCGATAAGTACGTTATCCAGCACGCTCTGGCTCTTGAAAAGGCGGATATTCTGGAAAGTACGGGCAATACCCATACGGCTGACTTGCCAGGTTTTAAGGCCCCTGGTGGACTTGCCATCCAGCAAAATATCGCCGCGAGTGGGGGTATAGACGTTGGTGAGCAGGTTAAAGATCGTGGTCTTTCCTGCGCCGTTGGGGCCGATCAGGCCGGCGATCTCCTCGCGGCCGATGGTAATGGACACATCATTTACCGCGGTAAGGCCGCCAAAGTCGATGCCCAGATGGTGAGTCTCCAGAACGGGGCTCTTATCCATATCGCGTTCAAGCAGGTAGGCGTTGCTGGGCAGGGGTTTCAGTTCACTCATTGCCGGCAGCCCCCTGTCTCTTTGCGAGGATCGTCTTGAAATTCATGAAAAACTCGATACTCTTTGTCATGGAGAAATCTTTATGTCCCATAAGTCCGGATGGCTTGAATATCATCACAACGATGAGGAGCAGCGAGTAGATCACCATGCGGTAGCTTGACAGAGACTGCATCATCAGCGGCAGAGCTGTCAGGACAGTGGCCGCGATGATAGAACCGGTCATGGAGCCCATGCCGCCCAGCACCACCATGACCAGCACGTTTATGGAGGCCATGAAGTCGAAGGACTTGGGGAACAGAGAACCCTGGAATCCCGCGTATACGGCACCGGCGACACCGGCAAAGAAGGCAGACAGGGCAAAGGCAAAGACCTTGTATGCTGTCAGATTAATGCCGCAGCAGTCGGCGGCGATCTCGTTATCGCGGATGGCCAGGATGGCTCTGCCGTGGCGGGAGTGCATCAGGTTATGTACCACAAAGCAGCACAGCACAAGGCACAGGAAGGTGACGGGGAAATTGGTGTACTTGGGCACGTTCAGAAGACCCGGGGTACCTCCGGTAATGCTCGGCAGATTGATGATGGCGATACGGATAATCTCGCCAAAGCCCAGAGTGATGATCGCAAGATAGTCACCCTTGAGTCTCAGGGCCGGAATGCCGATGATGACGCCGAAGAGGGCGGCAGCAAAGCCTGCGATGATAACGCCGCAGACGATGGCAACCGGAGTGGGCAGCGCCGGTACGGCTTTCCAGAACAATGCGCCCGCATAGGCACCCACAGCCATAAAGCCCGCATGTCCCAGAGGAAGCTGGCCCAGATAGCCGGTACAGATATTCAGGGACACCGCCATGATGCTGTATACACCGCACATGAGGATAACCGACTTGGTAGCTCTGTTCAGCGCGCCGCTGTTATAAAGCATGGTGCCCAGAACCAGAATGGCCACGACGATAACCGTGTTGATCAGGTAAGCGTAGGGTGTTTTCAGTCTTTTATATTCCATATGCCCACCTCAAACTTTCTCGCTCATACTGGCGCCCATAAAGCCGGTGGGCTTGACAAGCAGCACCACGATAAGGATGGCAAACACCACAGCATCGGTCCAGGTGGAGTAGCCCAGGGCAGTGACTACCACTTCGGCAACACCAATGGCAAGGCCGCCCAGCATCGCCCCGGGGATGGACCCGATGCCGCCCAGCACTGCCGCCACAAAGGCCTTCAGACCCAGCAGGTAGCCGGTGGTGGGCTTAACCTGAGGGTATTTGCAGCAGTAGAGTATGGCACCGATACCTGCCAACACTGCGCCGATGGCGAAGGTAAAGGTAATGGTGCTGTTAATATTGATGCCCATCATCTGAGCCGCGCCCATATCCTCAGACACGGCTCGCATTGCCTTGCCCATCTTGGTCTTCTGCACCAGGATCGTCAGCGCCGCCATGGAGACGATCGCCACAGACAGCGTAACAAGCGTGGTGAGGGATACGTTCAGTCCGCCGATATTATAGGTAACAGAGGGGATAACGGCGGTATTGGGGAACACTCTGGGGTCTGCGCCCAGAATAAGCTGGGCAACGTTTTCCAGAAAATAGCTGACGCCGATGGCAGTGATAAGCAGGGAAATTCTCGGCGCAGAGCGCAGAGGGGTGTAAGCCGCCTTTTCAATCAGACAGGCCAGCACCGTGCAGCCCGCAACCGAGGCAATTACCGCCACAAGCGGACTGATGCCTGCGGCGATGATCAGCAGGGCGATATAGCCGCCTACCATTATAATATCACCGTGGGCGAAATTCAGCAGCAGAATGATGCCGTATACCATGCTGTAACCCAGAGCTATCAGCGCATAGACGGAGCCAAGCTGCAGGCCGTTTATAAGCTGTTGTAAAACGATCATGGAAACTTCTCCTTTACGTGGAGCTGCGGGTGCGGAGAACCGCACCCGCTGAAATCCGATTTATGCGTTAAATCTTATACTGTTTCTTATGAAAAAGGTTAAGAACTGTATGAGACGGCTTTTGCGGCGGTTCGCCGCAAAAGGGATGCGCCATTGGCGGTTCTTTCTTTATAAAACCGAACGGTTTTATAAAGGAATCCGTATTAGAAGTTGCCCCAGAAGCTCTCAGCACCGTCGGTGATCTGGATGATAGCTGCCGTCTTCTGCGGGTCATTGTGGTCGTCAAAGCTGATGTGGCCGGTGACATACTCGCTGTCGGTGGCGGACATGGCGTCGATGACAGCCTGCTTGTACTCGTCGGAGCCATACTCAGCGCCGGAAGCTTCAGCTACGGCAATTGCATCGCATAGAATCCATGCAGCGTCGTAGCCCTGTGCGCCGAACATGTTGGAAACCTTGCCGTCATACTTTGCAGCATAGTCAGCCAGGAAGTTTACAACCAGCTCACGGGTATCCTCGACGGAGTAGCCGGAGCAGTAGTAAGCGCCCTCAACCAGAGCGGGGTCGGAAACGCTGTCCAGAACGGAGCTCCAGCCGTCAACGCCCAGCATGGTGGCGGTGATGCCGGCATCGGAAGCCTGAGAAGCAATAAGAGCAACGTCGTTATAGTAGACAGGCAGGAACAGAACATCGGGATTTGCTGCTGCGATGTTGGTGAGCTGACCGGAGAAGTCAACAGAGCCGGAAGCATAACTCTCGGTTGCAACGATCTCGAGACCCAGCTCGCTGCACTGGTTCACAAAGTACTCGTAAACGCCGGTGGAATAGGTG
Source organism: uncultured Oscillospiraceae bacterium (assembly GCA_964515275.1). Lineage (GTDB taxonomy): Bacteria > Bacillota > Clostridia > Oscillospirales > Oscillospiraceae > Limivicinus. Next base: position 26,952 of record CAZESU010000010.1, on the reverse strand, counting down.
TCGCCGTTGTCATAGAGGACTGCTGCGGTGGTTGCGCCCAGTTCTTCCTTTGCAAAGCGTGCCATGGTGACGCCCTGGAAGGAGTCGATGAAGCAGGAGCGGAACATGTTGGTGTAGACCATATCCTCGTCAGCATTGTAGGTGACGTTGATAGCGGTAGCGGATGCGGTGATCATGGGGGTGTTATCGGCAAAAGCCTCGGTGACAACTGCAACAGTGGGAGCGGTGGTGACGCTGCCGATGACGGCAACTGCGCCCTCGTCCATGATGGAGTTATAACCGGTAACTGCCTTGGTGGTATCGCCCTCTTCGTCGTAGACGACCAGCTCTACCTGCTTGCCGTTGATGCCGCCGGCAGCGTTCAGCTGCTCGATGTACATATCAACGCCGCTCTTGACGGCTTCGCCGTACTGTGCAACGCCGCCGGTGAGGGGTCCCAGCCAGCCGATCTTGATGGTTTCAGCAGCGGTATCGGAGCTGCCGGCGGAAGATGCAGGTGCGCTGTCGCCGCAGCCTGCCAGGCATGCCATAGCCATAACTACAACAAGTGCCATGCAGAGGATCTTTTTCATTTTCATTTTGTTCTCCTTTTATTGATTTCGGATATATATGAAAACCGGCCCTGTCCCAAAGGACAGAGCCGGTAATCATCAAGCAAAAATGACTATCGAGTTGCCCTTTGACAGCGTAGAGATACGAGGACGCAAAGCTCGCCCAGAAGGATTGCAGCCAGAAGCAGGAGGCCGGCAATCATGCTGACGCCGGAAATAATAATGGACACCGTAATAACGATGTCCATAAGTATCAGGATAAGGGCAAATGCGCGCGCAGCAAAACGGGCGCCGTTTTCGGTGCCGCGAGAGCTGTTCATCTGTGCACATGCCATCGTCATTTTCAATACCTCTTGTTCGAGATGTGCTTAATCATAGCAGTACAGTTTTGTTTTGTCAATGCTTAAAATCATGAAAGTGTTTTACCAAATATAAGCTGAATTTCGTGAAAAATTGACGAAATTCAGCTTACAATTTACATATATTGGCAATTGAGCCTCAAATTAGCCGTTCAGGGTCAACGCAGGGCAATTGGTTTCCGGGCAGGCGGAGGTCATGGCTCCGGCATGGAGAGCTGCGGCAGCGGCAGCGGCAAGATCCAGGCCGTGCACGCCCGCCCAGACAATGGCAGCGGTAGCTGCGTCTCCGGCGCCTGTAGTATTGACCACAGGCCCTCTCTCGCAGGGCAGACGGATCAGGCTGTCGCCCTGGGCGGCAAGAATACCCTCCGCTCCGAGGCTTATGAATACCTGTTCCACCCCTGCGTTTATCAGTGCCCGGGCAGCGCGCTCCGGTTCCTGCTCTCCTGTCAGGGCAGCAGCCTCAAGGACATTGGGCTTAAGGGCGCGAAGCCTGGGCAAGCTCCCCTTTAAGCGCAGAGCCTTTACGGTGGAGACCGGGTCTGCATATAAGGGTACGGTACAGTTTCCGGTGAGATAAGCAATGCTCTCCGGGGACAGATTCCCATCGATAACCACGGCATCGGCCCGGTTTATCCTGCCGATCACCTGCTTGAGATATTGGGGCGTGATGCTTTGGGTGATCTCCATATCGGACACGCCCACCTGCATCTCCCCTGTCTCATCGGTGACGTACAGGTAGGTGGAGCCCCGGCGCTCCGGCAGGCTGAGCGACATGCTCATGTCCATGCCCAGCGCTTTGCAGCTGTCCATAAGGCCGGCGGAGAACAGATCTCCCCCCAAAGCTGCCACAAGGCTCACCTCCAGCCCCAGCAAGCACAGGTTGTGGGCAATGTTTCTGCCCACACCGCCGGGTCTGACCACCACGGTGCCGGGGTTGGAATCGGCCATGATAAGCGATCCCGAAGGACTGCCGCATATATCCATATTGGCTCCGCCGATGACAACGGCGGAATATTTTTTTATTTCAGCTTCCATATATTGCGGGCATATTCCTCAATAGCCCGGTCTGCTGCGAAAACGCCGCTTTCAGCGGTATTTATAATAGCCAGGCGTGCCAGCTCATCGCTGTCCTCGATACGGGAGTAAAGCCTCTTCTGGCAATCGGCATAGGCCCGGTAGTCCGCCAGCAGCATGTACTGGTCGCCGCCGTAGAGCAGCATGGAGACCAGGTCGGAATAGCTCTTTCCATCAGAGAATCCGTTGCTGAAGCAGTCGAAGATGCGCTGTATCTCCGGGTCGGCCCGGTGGATGGCGGCAGGATCGTAACCCTTGCGGCGCAGTTCCTCAATCTCCTCGGTATGCAGGCCGAAGAGGAACATGTTCTCGTCGCCCAGGCGCTCATACATTTCAACATTTGCACCGTCCAGTGTGCCGATGGTGACAGCACCGTTCATCATAAGCTTCATGCAGCCGGTACCGGAGGCTTCCTTGCCGGCAGTGGATATCTGTTCGGACACCTGAGCTGCGGGGATGATGGCCTCTGCGGCGGAGACGCGGTAGTTCTCCACAAAGTAGACCTGGAGTTTACCCTTGCAGGCGGGGTCGTTATTGATATCCTTTGACATGGACAGCAGCAGCTCGATGATGCGCTTTGCAGTCTTGTAGCCTGCGGCAGCCTTTGCGCCGAACACGAAAGTGCGGGGCAGGAAATCCATGTTAGGGTTATCTCTCAGCTGAAGCTGCATGGAGGCGATGCTCATGGCGCACAGGAGCTGGCGCTTATACTCGTGCAGGCGCTTTACCTGTACGTCAACAACAGCGTCGGTATTCAGCGTAAAACCGTCATTTCTCCTGGCAAACGCCGCAAAGCGGCGTTTATTTTCAAGCTTAATCTCGCCAATGCGGCGGCGCACCTCGCTGTCAGAGGCATAGGGCTTCAGCTCAATCAGGCGCTCGGGCTTCGTGAGGTAATCATCGCTGCCCAGCAGCTCACATATCAGAGCGTGCAGACCCGGGTTGATCTGGGCAAGCCACCTGCGGTGATCGATGCCGTTGGTGACATGGGTGAAGCGTTCAGGTCTGAGGGTGTAGATATCGCTGAACAGGTCGCGCTTGAGGATCTCTCCGTGGAGACGGGACACGCCGTTTACTTTATAGCAGGTGGCAAGGCACATGTTGGCCATATGTACCTGCCCGTCGCGAATGATCAGGTTCTTGCCCACGCGGGAGTCCTGGCCGAAGCTGGCTACCAGATAATCGCACCAACGGCGGTTTATTTCGCACATGATCTCCCAAAGGCGAGGCAACAGATTCTGCACCAGATCCTGCGGCCACTTCTCCAGAGCCTCGCTCATGACGGTGTGGTTGGTATAGGCCACGCTGTTGCGCACGATCTCCCATGCCTCATCCCAGCCAAGGCCATACTCATCCATGAAAAGACGCATGAGTTCGGGGATAATCAGGGTGGGATGGGTATCGTTGATCTGAATGGTGTGGTGCAGGGCAAAGCTGTGGATATCGCCCCACTTGGCGAGATGCTTGCGCACGATGTCCTGAGCAGTGGCGGAGACGAAGAAGTACTGCTGCTTGAGGCGCAGAGTCTTACCCTCGAGATGGTCATCTGCGGGGTAGAGCACCTTGGTGACAACCTCAGCCATGGTGCGCTGCTCCAGGCTCTTTACATATTTTCCGGAGGAGAACAGGTACATATCCAGAGAGTTGGGGCTATGTGCCTCCCACAGTCTCAGGGTATTGACCTCCTTGCCGCCATAACCCACAATGAGCATATCCCGGGGCACGGCGATAACAGCGGTATAGCCGGTATACTCCGCACGGTAACGGCCAAATTTGTCCCAGCGGGGAGAAATATGACCGCCGAAGCGGACTTCCACTGCGTCCTCAGGACGGGCTACCAGCCAGCTCTCTGCAGCGCTGCGCCAGTCGTCGGCAGTCTCGGTCTGCATGCCGTTTTCAAATTTTTGCCTGAACATACCCAGCTCGTAGCAGATGGAGTAGCCCGTGGCCTCAAGGCCCAGTGTGGCCATGCTGTCCATATAGCAGGCGGCGAGACGGCCCAGACCGCCGTTGCCAAGGCCTGCGTCCGGCTCACACTCAAAAATATCGGTGGCGTTGTGGCCCATGTCCTCCAATGCACCGGTTACCGCCTCTGAAATGCCCAGATTGAAGGCATTCTTCATCAGGCTGCGACCTATGAGAAATTCCATGGACATATAGTGTACTTCTTTTTCTGCCCGGGTGGGGTTCTCCACCGCGAGAAGGCGGCTCATGATCTCTCTGATAACGATGGCAGTTGCCTGAAAAACCTGATCGTCGGTGGCATTCTTGCCGGAGACACCGAAATGGGCGCAGAGCTTATCTTCTATGGCACTGCGGACCTCGTCGCGTGAAATCTGACCTATCATGGGAAAAAACATACCTCCAAAGAATGGATTTTATATATGCGGAACTATCCGCAAAACTTAAATTGTCGCACTGGTGTTTACCGGCGCGGCAAATAAATTTCGAAATTTATTTTTTCAGCCCTCACCGGCGGGAGGAACCGCCGGTGGGAGCTTACGGTTTTGCCTTATACCTTGGAATTTTTGGGAACCACGATGGGCAGCTTTTCGTTTCCTGTAAGCACGGTGCCGGCGGAGTAGGTGCAGGCCTTGTCAGAGATGACGTGGCTCAGTTCACAGTTTTCTCCCACCACGCAGCGGCGCATCAGAATGCTGTCCTTCACCTTGGCGCCCTTTCCGATGCGGACACCGGAAAATACGATGCAGTTTTCAATCTGTCCCTCGATGATGCAGTTATCTGCCACAAGGCTCCTGTGAGAGGAGGCATCCACACCGTAATAAGTGCTGACACCCTCATGATTCTTGGTACGGACGGGCCTGTCCGCCGGGAACATCTGCGCCCGCTTTTCGGCGCAGAGCATATCCCGGTTGGCCTTATAATAGGCGTCCACAGTGCGCACAAGGGCAGCATATCCCTTGTGGACGAAAACGCTCATCCTGCCGCCGTCATTCAGGTACATGGAGATGGCGTCCTTATGGAAGCGATACAGGTTCAGGGCCTTGCATTTGTCCATCATTTCAAGAAGCACGTCCTTGTCGATGATGTAGCCCTCCAGAGAGGGAAGACCTTCCCATTCGCCCACACGGTCAAAGAGCACGGTCTTTACAAATCCGTCATCCCCCAGCACATAGCGATGGTGTACTCCGTCGGGGGTATGGTCGGCACAGATGGCCGTGACGGGAGCGCCGGAACGCAGATGGTGTCTCCTGGCCTCGGTCAGGTCGATGTTGGCGCACAGGTTGCCCAACAGCAGCACAATGTGCTTCTGCGGGATATCTCGTATATATTCACCCACAGCGTTGAGCGCTTCCATGGTGCCGGAATAATTACCGGTGTGCAGTTCGGGCAGACCAAAGGGGGGCAGAATGCGCAGGCCGCCGTCTTTGCGGCTCATATCCCAGGCCTTGCCGCTGCCGATATGGTCAAGCAGAGACTGGTAATCCCGCTGCATGATGACGCCCACATCGCGGATGCCGGCGTTCATCATGGAGGAGAGGGCAAAATCTATCAGGCGGTATCGTCCGCAGAAGGGCAGGGACGCAGCAGTGCGAATGCTGACAAGCTCGCGAAGCTCAGGGGACGCGTGATAGGCAAAGATTATTCCATGAAAATCCTTCATTGCTCAAACCTCCTCACTCTTGTATATCATGGCTCCGGCAGGCACCTGAGCGCCCTCACGGATCTCAATGTTGGGACCGCAGGTGGCAACACCCCAGGCATCGGTCCCATCGGGTGCGGAGCCCACATGGGCGCCCTTGTGTACCACGGTGTTTTCGCCCACAATGGCATATTCAACCGTGGCTCCCTCTTCCACCACAGCGCCGGGCATAAGCACGCTGTATATGACATTGGCGCCTGTGCTCACCTTGACAGCGGAGGACAGCACGGAGTTTTCAACGCTGCCGTCTATTTCGCAGCCCTCGGTGACGATGGAGTGGACGATATGAGCGTTGTCCCCGGTGAAGTGGGGCGGGCAGATGGGGCTTCTGGAGCTGATAGGCCAGCTGGGGTCGAAAAGGTCAATAAGCGTAGTGGAAAGCATGTCCATATTGGCATCCCAGAGGCTGGTGATGGTGCCAACGTCCCGCCAGTAGCCGTCAAAACGGTAGGGCCACAGCTTTTCCCCGGCGTTCAGCATATTGGGGATAATATTCTTGCCGAAGTCCTTGCTGGAATTGGGGTCGTTCTCGTCGGCAATCAGATACTCCCGCAGCTTCTTCCAGTTGAAGATATAGATGCCCATAGAGGCGAGATCGCTCTTGGGCTGCTTGGGCTTCTCCTCAAACTCGCAGACATAGCCGTCCTCACCCAGGTTCATGATACCGAAGCGGGTGGCCTCTTCCATGGAGACCTGCAGCACGGAGATGGTGCAGGCTGCATCATGCTCCAGATGCTCTCTGAGCATATCGGCATAGTCCATCTTGTAGATGTGGTCGCCGGAGAGGATGAGTACATTTTCCGGGTCGTAGTTTTCAATGAAGCCTATGTTCTGGTAAATGGCATTTGCGGTGCCGGAGAACCAGGAACCCTTCTCCCCTGCGCTCTGGTAGGGGGGCAGGATGTACACGCCACCGTCCGCTACGTCCAGGTCCCAGGGTTGGCCGTTGCCGATATAGCTGTTGAGCTGTAGGGGGCGGTACTGGGTCAGCACACCCACGGTGTCGATACCGGAGTTGGCACAGTTGGACAGGGGAAAGTCGATGATGCGGTACTTGCCGCCGAAGGGGACGCTGGGCTTTGCCACGTTCTGCGTGAGAGCGTAGAGGCGTGAGCCCTGTCCGCCTGCCAGCAGCATGGCTATACAGTTTTTCTTCATTTGCAGCCTCCTTGTTTGGGATATTTTTCTGTAAACGCGGCTGCCCGCTCCTCACTTCGGGCTGCTCGCGCCGTATCCGTTATTCAGGTGTCCTGCTAGGGCTTGTTTGAAAAACGTCAACATACCCAAATGGCAGGTCTTTTTCCGCCATAATTTGCCTCGAAGTCTTGCTATACACAAAGTATAGCGGCGATTTCTCAGCTTCCTCTGGCGAAAAAATCCCTCGCCCTTGGGTACATTGCCTATTTTTCAAACAAGGCCTAATTATACAGGTTCATGGTCTTGTCCGGGCCGTGGAGAATATAGCACTTCACTGCCTCTGCCGCTTTTTCAGCCGCAGCGTGCATATCCTCCGCATCCTGACCTTTGAAAGCAGAGAGTACCCAGTCTGCCATGTCATAATCGGGGTGGGGCGGTGCGCCCACGCCCAGACGGATACGGGGAAACTCCTCCGTACCAAGACAGGCTATGATGCTTTTCAGTCCGTTATGCCCCCCGGCAGAGCCTTTTCTTCGGACTCTCAGCTTGCCGATGGGCAGAGATATCTCGTCGGAAACTACGATGACATGCTCCGGCGCTATTTTGTAGTATCTGACAGCCTGCGCTGCCGCCTCGCCGGACAGGTTCATAAACGTCTGGGGCTTCATGAGCACAACGCCCTCGCCGCCTATCGTGCAGGTGCCGATCAGTGCCTTGAAGCGGGCGCGGTTGATTGAGACGGACTCGGCCTTCGCCATTGCATCCGCTGCCATGAAGCCGGCGTTATGGCGAGTGCCCTCGTACCGGGGTCCCGGATTTCCCAGAAAGACCACCAGCCAGCTCATCCCGACGGGTTTTTTAAAGATCATAAAACAAACATTCCCTGCGCGGGAGGACAATTCCCGCGCTGATACTCAGTCAAACAGGTTGGAGATGGAGACCTCTTCGTATATCCTGCGGATCGCTTCCGCAAAGACGGAAGCCGTGGACAGATAGTGGATCTTGTCGCACTTGGGCTTATCATTCGGGTAAGGGATGGTATCCAGGAAGAGAAGCTCCTTGATGCAGCTTTCCTCAATGCGCTCAAGGGCAGAGCCGGACAGAACGCCGTGGGTTGCGCAGGCATATACCTCTTTCGCTCCGCCCACTTCCTTTATGGCCCTGGCCGCACCACAGAGAGAGCCGGCAGTGTCCACAATATCGTCAAGAAGAAGGCAGGTCTTGCCCTCAACGTTGCCGATGATATTCATGACCTCGGATTGATTGGCCTTTTCACGGCGCTTATCCACTATGGCCATGTTCACACCCAGCTTCATAGAGAAAGCGCGGGCACGGGCAGTGCTGCCCACATCGGGGGAGACCACCATCACGTTTTCATTGCCCTTACCGAACATATTGATGTAATGCTTTGCAAAGAGATGAGCGCCCATGAGATTGTCCACGGGGATGTCGAAAAAGCCCTGTATCTGGGCTGCATGCAGATCCATGGTCAGGACCCTGTCTGCGCCGGCGGCAGTGATAAGGTTTGCTACCAGTTTTGCGGAGATGGGATCACGGCTTTTTGCCTTGCGATCCTGACGGGCATAGCCGAAATAGGGCATTACAACGGTAATGCGTCCTGCGGAGGCGCGGCGCATGGCGTCGATCATGACAAGCATCTCCATCAGGTGGTCGTTGACATGGTTGCAGGTGGACTGCACAATAAAGACGTCCTTTCCACGGACAGGCTCATGTACGGAGATGGAACATTCCCCGTCTGCAAACTGGGTGACGGAGGCATCGCCCAGCTTCATGTAAAGCTGACTGCATATGTCCTGTGCCAGAGCGGGATTAGAGTTGCCGGTAAAAACCTTAATCTCTTTGCCGTGAGCAATCATTTTTCAATTCTCCTCTGTAAGCATCTATTCTCTTTTTGTTTTGTATCGCCGGAAGCAAAAATCCGAACGTACATTGGTATTATACCACAAAATGTGCAAAATTGGAAGAGGGGCCTCCGGAATATTAAATTAAAAAGCCGATAAAAAACGCATTTACAAGCCGCCGATTTTTGTTTATAATATCTTCTTGACAGCACATTCTGACATTTGAAAGTCTTTCTGGTAATATTTAGAAAGTAGTTGAATCATATGCTTGAATTTGAAGAATATAAAGTCAAACTGAATAACGCCAGGCCCACACTTGAGGTGCTGCGCGGGGCGCTTAAGCTGGACACGGCTCAGAAGGAAATTGAAGAGCTGGAGGCCGCAAGTGAGCGTGAGGGCTTCTGGAACGACGTGGAGAAGTCCCAGAAGGTACAGAAGCGCCTGAAGGTGCTGAAGACCAGGAAGGAGAATTTTGAAAAGCTCTGCTCTGCCTGGGACGATATGTATGCCCTGTGCGAGATGGCGATAGAAGAGAACGATGACTCCATGCTGGAGGAGCTACAGAACGAATTTGACTCTTTTTCCGAAAAGGCGGAGGAGATGCGGCTGAGCACTCTGCTCACCGGCGAATATGACGCCAACAACGCTATCCTCACCTTCCACGCAGGCGCCGGCGGCACCGAGGCGCAGGACTGGGCCTCCATGCTCTACCGCATGTACAACATGTGGGCAGATCGGCACGGCTACAAGGTGAAGGTCATGGACTATCTGGATGGCGACGAAGCCGGCATTAAGAGCGCCACCATCATGATCGAGGGCGAGAATGCCTATGGCTTCCTTAAAAGCGAACACGGCATCCATCGTCTTGTCCGCGTCTCCCCCTTTGATGCCGCCGGACGCAGACACACCTCTTTCGCTGCAGTGGAGGTTATGCCCGAGATCAGCGACGACAATGAAATAGAGCTCCGGGATGAGGACATCAAGATGGATGTCTACCGTTCCTCCGGTGCCGGCGGCCAGAAGGTCAACAAGACCTCCTCCGCAGTGCGCCTGACCCATATCCCCACGGGCATTGTGGTGGCCAGCCAGGTGGAACGCAGTCATTTCCAGAACCTTGAAAACTGCAAGAATATGCTCCGTGCCCGCCTCGCCGAAATCAAGGAGCGGGAGCACCTTGAAAAAGTAAGCGACATCAAGGGCGTACAGATGAAGATCGAATGGGGCAGCCAGATCCGCTCCTATGTTTTCATGCCCTATCAGCTGGTGAAGGATCACCGCACCGAATATGAAAACGGCAACATCCAGAACGTGATGGACGGCGATCTGGACGGCTTTATCAACGCCTTCCTCTCCATGCGTGCCGAAAGCTGAGCTCCGTCGGGCCCCTCAAAACCCAATATCTCATACCAAAACTTATGAAAACGGTTAAAAACCGTTTTATAGCGCGAAGCGCGTTAAGTTTTTTATGAGACGTAAATTGTACCTGCGGCACAATTTGAGCGTGCACAGCACGCGGGATTCCTGATTCAACTTTTTAATCAGGAATCAGCATCACAAAATCGCAGCGGCACGGCCTCTTTTCCGAAGGCCATGCCGTTGTTCTGTCGTGGGGCGGGCGGCTCACACCATCACCACCATATATTTATGGTTAGGTTTGGTTAGGTTTGGTTAGGTTAGGTTAGGTTTGGTTTGGTTTGGTAGCCCTGTGACGTCCGCGCCCCGTCCCGCCGCAGACGCGGCCGCCCCCGCCGTGACATCCGCGGTATCTCTCTCAAAGAAAGAATTATCAATTGTTCTCCTAACGGAAAGCGAAAAATTGCTGTGTCTCCATTTTGGGCAGCGCGATTCTGGCCTTTGGGCTATACAATATTCACACTGATATCCAGGGCTTGTTTGAAAAACGTCAACATACCCAAATGACGGGTCTTTTTCCGCCATAATTTGCCTCGAAATCCTGCTATACACAAAGTATAGCGGCGATTTCTCAGCTTCCTCTGGCGAAAAAACCCCTCGCCCCTGGGCACATTGCCTGTTTTTCAAACAAGGCTTAATAGAAATCTCGAAAATCTTTATCGACCTTTCTATCAGATATCAGTATTATAGCAAGTGTGCGGCGCTCATAAGCGCCCGTTCACGCAAAAAAGATGACCCTGCCGGAGCAGGGTCATCTTTTACTCGGGCCCGGGTCATAGTCCCCAAAGATAAGATCATCTATATCTCTTTCCATACGCGCACCTCCCCTGTAAAGTCAGCATACCTTCAGTATATGCGCGCAAAAAGCTTCTTATGACTGTCCGCTCCTCAGCGTAACCAAAACCACCTCGGGCCGGTTCAGAAAGCGGGGAATGGGTACGGAATTTCCAAGCCCTCTGGAAACCAGCATCCGAAAGCCGTCCCCCTCATATATCCCGGCCTCATACGCCGCTATAAAGCTGTGGTTCACATTTAACAGTCCGCCGATACCCGGCAGCCGGATGATGCCCCCATGGGCGTGCCCGGACAGGATCAGGTTCACCGGCAGCGAGGGATATCTGCTGACCCAATAATTTCTGTGTCCCAGCCACAGCACGAATTCTTCCGGGTACTCCGAGCGGAGCTGTTCCGCCAGAGCATCCGGTTTCATCATGTCCGCGCTGCCGTTTGGATCCTCCGCTCCGGCTATCACGATCTGAGCCCCGTCTCTTTCCAGCGGCCGGTATTGATTTTCGAGCCGTATGACGCCGTATGAGTCCAGCAGTTCCCCCAGCGCAGGCAGGCCACCGCGCACCCACTCGTGGTTGCCGTTTACCCAGTATATGGGCGCGGCATCCGTTATGCCAGCAAGCAGGCCCCGGGTGGCTTCAAGCTGACGCTCTTCCTCCACAAAATCCCCTGTCATAGCGATAAGATCCGGCCGGAGGCTTCGCACGAGGGCAGACAGACGGCTGTTGTTCTCCCCAAAATATGCGCCGTGCAGATCAGAGAGCTGAACGATACGGAAACCGTCAAATTCCGCAGGCAGATTGTCAAAATAAAGCTCATATTCCGTCACCTGCAAGCTGTATTTGCTGTCCAGAATAAGTCCCGCCAGCACAAGGGTCAGCGCGCCGCAGATAAAAAGTCCCCTTTTTTTCAATATACACCTCCGAGCCATAGATTTTTGCTATGATAGCACAAAAGGCAGTCCAAAACAAGGGAACGGCGGAAATCACGTGGGAAATCCCTGAAAAGACTTGAAAACCTGATATATTTGCGCTATAATATTTTGGTCTGTTTCTATGCAGACATGTCAACACCATGAAAAGGATGATTGCAATGAGCGCATCAACTGAAAAGAAGAACCGTCAGGCCGCCCGCGCTGCCGGCACTGACAAGAAAACGTTAGCCGCACAGGAAGAGGCAAAGAAAAAAGCCAGGAGCAGGCGGAACTGGATCCTTGGCACCATCGGTGTGGTGGTTCTTATCGCCCTTATCCTGTTTTTGAATTCCGGCTTCCTTTATACCGGAACCACTGCCGTCACGGTGGGCAGCAACAGCTACTCCCCCGCACAGATAAATTATTACTATGCAAACGAGTATTACTACTTTGCAAACCAGTACGGCAGCTACGCCAGCATCTTCGGTCTTGACATCAGCTCCGGTCTTGCCGGCGCCGCAAGCCAGACCTGCTCCATGATAGAGGATGGCACATGGAAGGACTATTTCCTGCAGGCCGCCTATTCCGAACTGGCTCAGACCAACGCACTGGTGGCCTACGCTGAGGAAAACGGCATCACTTTGACCGACGAGGAGATCGCCAGCATCGACGATAGTTTCGCCGAAATGGAGACCTATGCCAAGAGTCTGGGCTTCTCCACCGTGGATAACTATCTTGAAGCGAACTACGGCAACGGCGTGGACAGTAAAATCGTCCGCGAGGCTGCCGCCAAGTCTGCTCTTGCCGACAAGGCATACAGCCACTATGTGGAAACCCTGACCTACACCGACCAGGAGCTTGAAGACTATTATCAGAGCCTTGAGGGTGCAAGCGACCTGTTTGATTATGCCTACTACTATGTAGCCGCAGAAAAAGTCACCGTTGAGCCTGAGACCGAAGATGGCGAGGCCACCGAGGAAGTCACCGACGAGACTCTTGCCGCCGCAAAGGAGACTGCCGACAGGATTGTGGCAGCCTTCAATGAGGCAGAGGACACCGAGGATGTGCTCCAGCGCCTGACCGATGCCGTTGTCACCGAGGTTGCTGACGCTGAGGCAACTCTTACCGAGGGTGCCTCCGGCAGTGGACTTGGCGTATATCAGGAATGGTTGATGGGCAGCCGTCAGGTCGGCGATGTGACTGTGATCGAAAACGCCAGCGGCGAGGGCTATTCCGTTATCGCCTACATCAGCAGAAACGACAACCACTACGCCACCGCCCAGGTGCGCCACATTCTGATAAAGGCAGAGGCCTCTGAGGACGGCACCTACACCGACGAGGCAAAGGCTGCGGCCAAGACCAAAGCCGAGGAGATCCTTGCCCAGTACCTGTCCGGTGACAAGACCGAGGAGAGCTTTGCCGCTCTGGCAGAGGAGTACTCCGAGGACACCGGCTCCAACACCAACGGCGGTCTGTATGACTCTGTGGCCAAGGGCCAGATGGTGGAGGAATTTGACGCGTTCTGCTTTGAAGGCCACAAGAAGGGCGACACCGCCATTGTCTACGGTGAGAGCAGCAGTTACGCAGGTTACCATGTGATGTACTATGTGGGCGAGGGCGAACTTTACAGCGACATTATCGCCAGGAACGCTCTGATGAGCCAGGATGAAAGCGCATGGCTGGAAGAGATCACTGCATCCTATGAACCTGTTGAGGGATTCTGGGTACGCCTGGTCGGCTAAACAGCAATCATAAAAAATCAGAATCCGCCGTAAAAACACGCAGCATTTTTACGGCGGTTTTTTATGTTTGTTTTTTTATCGTTTTTATACTGATACTGATATCTAATAGAAATCTCGAAAATCTTTATCGGCCTTTCTATCAGATATCAGTATAAAATATTCTTAAAGTGGCGGGAACTTCCATCTGTTTTTCATCGTCACAAGCACAGAGGACAAGGAAAAAATGAAAAACGGAGGCTGAACACATGAAACGAACTCTTTCTTTGCTGCTTGCGGCACTGCTGATCCTGTGTCTCTGCGCCTGCGGTGCATCGTCAAGTGTCACCGCATCGGGGGATACTGCGGCGGCGGAAAACGAAATGAGCACCTTTACCGAAGAACCGGAAGCGGCGGAAGACAGCTACGGCGGCTTTGCGGCGACAGAAGACGCCCTTTTGAGCGAAAGCGGCAGCAGCTCTACCGAGGGGATGACCGAAAAACTGATCTACTCTGCCTCTGCCACCGTGGAGACCACCGAATTTGATGCGACAATCGAAAAACTATCTGCTCTGGTGGCAGATTACGGCGGCTTTGTGGAATCCAGCAGCATCAACGGCAGCAACTACTACACCCAGTCCCGGGGCAACTCCTACGAGCGCTATGCCAGCTATGTTATCCGGGTACCCAGCAACAAATTTTCAACCCTTATGAGCCAGCTCTCCACCCTTGGAAACGTGCCTTACAGCCATACCTATACGGAAAATATTACCGCCCAGTATTACGACACCGATGCCCGCCTTACCGCCTATGAGACCCAGGAGGCCAGACTTCTGGAGATGATGGAAAAAGCGGAGAGTGTGGAGGACCTGATCTCTATCGAGGAAAAGCTGACGGAACTTCGCTACAAGATAGAAAGTCTCCAATCCACCCTGAACAACTGGGACCGGCAGGTAAATTACAGCAGTCTGAGCCTTGATGTGCAGGAAGTGATTGAGTACACTCCGGAGAGCCGCATGACTTACGGTCAGGAGCTGCAGCTGGCCCTCACCAACGGGCTCAAGAGCGCGGGACAGTTTTTCAAGGACCTGCTTCTCTTCATTGTGGGCTCCCTGCCTGTTCTGGTGTTTATCGCGGTAGCCCTTGCCATTCTTATCCCCATTGCCAGGAAACGCCATGCCAAACGTCGGGCAAAGAAGCTGCCCCCTGAGGAAAGTCTTAAAGAATAATGAAAAACCTCCCTCTTTCGAGGGAGATTTTTTGATATTATAAAGTTTCCTGTTCCTTTATCTTCTGCTTCCAGCATTTATGGCACATGGCAACATAGCTGTCGTTGCCGCCAAGGAAGACCTGGTCACCCTGCGTGATGATGCGGCCCTGGGCGTCAATTCGGGCGTTTACGGTGGCCTTTCTGCCGCAGGCACAAACAGTCTTGATCTCCGTAATGGAGTCCGCCAGTTCCATGAGCCGTCCCGCTCCGGGGAAAAATCGGGTCAGAAAATCCGTCCTCAGCCCAAAGCACAGAACCGGCAGATCCTCTTCATCCACAAGGGCGCGGAGCTGATCGATCTGTTCGGGCGTAAAGAACTGCGCCTCGTCAGCGATGATCACGTCGTGCTTTCCGGCCTTGTGGTATTCCTCCGCCACGTTCTGCTCCGGAGTAATCACCTGCGCATTTCGCTGGAGCCCTATGCGGCTTCGGATAATGTCTGCCCCGTCTCTGGTATCAATACTGGGCTTGATCAGCCACACGCTCATGCCCAGCTCCTCATAGTTGAACTGGGTGATCAGCGCCTGCGCGGATTTGGAGGAGCCCATTGCCCCGTATTTGAAGTACAGCTTTGCCATTTTTCTATCCTCTCAATTCCTTTCCAGATGAGCCCTTACCCGCTCCATCACCATGTCCAGCGCCACCTGATTGTGTCCGCCCTCGGGGATGATGATGTCGGCGTTGCGCTTGCTGGGTTCGACGAACTGCTCATGCATGGGCTTTACGGTGTTGAGATATTGGCTTATGACGCTCTCAAGGCTTCTGCCTCTGTCGCGCACGTCCCTCGTGATACGGCGCAGGATACGCACGTCCGCGTCGGTGTCCACATAGATCTTGATATCCATCTGCTGGCAGAGCTCCCTGCTCTGGAAGATGAGGATACCCTCCACCACGATTACCTTGGTGGGATTCACGGTGATTGTTTTGTCCGTCCTGTCATGGATGGAGTAGTCATATACCGGGCAGGTAACGGCATGGCCTTTTTTAAGTTCCTTCACCGCCTCCACCAGCATGTCCGTGTCAAAGGCATTCGGATGGTCATAATTGAGCTTGCTGCGCTGCTCGAAGGGCATGTCGTGGTGGGCCTTGTAATAATTATCGTGGTAGATAACCGACACATTGCTTCCGAAACGCTGCATCAGCTTTCTTGTGATGGTGGTCTTTCCGCTGCCGGAGCCTCCGGCAATACCGATTACCATGATATTGCTCATATCCTGCATACCCCCAGATTATATCTGTTTTTATTATAGCATACTTATTCGCCCGTTTCAATTTGACTTTTGCTTTTTCTCCTAATATAATGTTTGAAACAGAGAAATTTAATTTCAGGAGGCTGATACCATGTCTGTTCCCACTCCCCATATTGCTGCGAAGAAAGAGGACATCGCAAAGACCGTGCTTATGCCCGGCGACCCTCTCCGCGCCAAATTCATTGCTGAAAATTTTCTCACCGACCCGGTGCTGGTGAATAATGTCCGCGGCGTTCAGGGCCATACCGGCACCTGGAAGGGCGTTCCCGTCACCGTTATGGCCTCCGGCATGGGTATGCCCGCCATCGGCATATACAGCTGGGAGCTCTTCAATTTCTATGATGTTGACAATATTATCCGCATCGGTTCTGCCGGAGCACTGAGAGACGACCTGAAACTCATGGACATTGTGGCTGGTCAGGGCGCCTGCACCAACTCCAATTACGGCGCTCAGTTTGAACTGGGCGGCACTTTTGCCCCCATCGCAGACTACACTCTGCTCTCCGCCGCGGTGGAAGCGGGACGGGAACACGGCGTAGACCTAAAGGTGGGCAACATCCTCTCCGGCGACAACTTCTATTACGCCGAGGGCTCCAACTACTCCGATGGCTGGAAGCGCATGGGCGTCATGGCCGTGGAGATGGAAGCCGCCGCTCTTTACATGAACGCGGCCTATGCGGGCAAACGGGGCCTTTGCCTGTGCACCATATCCGACCATCTGTACCGAAACGAGGCTCTGTCCTCTGAGGACAGACAGAACTCCTTTACCCAGATGATGGAGATTGCGCTCGATACGGCCGTTAAAATGTCCAAACTGTAAAAATTTTGTTGAAAAAATGCTTTTCCTTTGCAATGACCTTGATTTGTGAGGCACGTACATGGTATAATACCATAAGGTATGGAGAAGCCGTACCTGTAATTCCTGTTACAAAAATTTTTATGGAGGAAAACACATGAAAAAGATTCTGGCACTTATCATGGCTCTGTGCATGATCTTCGCACTCTGCGCCTGCGGCGAGACCGCAACTACCGCTGAGGAAAGCACCGCTCCTGTTGAGGAAAGCGCCGCTCCTGCTGATGAAGTGGGCTCCGAGTCCGAAGCCGCAGAGTTCACTGTCGCAATGATCACCGACTACGGCGACATCACTGACCAGTCCTTCAACCAGACCACCTATGAAGGCTGCAAGGCATTCTGCGAGGCACATTCCGTTGAGTTCAAGTACTACAAGCCCGCCGGTGACTCCACCGCAGAGCGCGTTGCAATGGTCGACGCAGCTGTTGCAGACGGCTACAACGTGGTTGTAATGCCCGGTTACGCATTCGGCGAGACCATCACCCAGGTTGCCGACCTGTATCCCGATGTTTACTTCATCGCACTTGACGTTTCCCAGGGTGACCTTGGCGATTACGTCCTGCCCGAGAACGTTTTCTGCGCAGTCTACCAGGAAGAGCTGTGCGGCTACATGGCCGGTTACGCAGCAGTTAAGCTGGGCTACACCAAGCTGGGCTTCCTCGGCGGCATGGCAGTTCCCGCTGTTATCCGTTACGGCTACGGTTTTGTTCAAGGCGCTGACGCTGCAGCTGCTGAGCTGGGCGCAGATGTCTCCATCAACTATGTATACGGCAACCAGTTCTACGGCGACGCTGACATCACCGCTGCTATGGATACCTGGTATGCTGGCGGCACTGAGGTCGTCTTCGCTTGCGGCGGCGGCATCTTCAACTCCGCAGCTGAGGCTGCTGCAAAGGTTGGCGGAAAGGTCATCGGCGTTGACGTTGACCAGGCTGCTACCATCGATGGTTTATACGGCGAAGGCATGACCGTTACCTCCGCAATGAAGGGTCTTGCAGCTACCGTTGACACGCTGCTCTCCGAGCTGATCCTGAACGACAACTGGGCAGCATATGCAGGCCAGGTTGCAACTCTGGGTCTTGTCGGCGAAGATGTTGAGGCCAACTACGTTCAGATCCCTGTTGCCTCCACGCAGTTCGAGGAAGGCAAGTTCACTGTTGAAGATTACGAGGCTCTTGTAGCTGCCATGTTCAACGGCGATGTCACCGTTTCCAACGATACCGAGACCGAACCCGCAGTCACCACCGTGACCGTTGATTACCAGGGCAACATCAAGTAATCCAAACTGAAAATCTTTTTAAGACAACCTCTTCGGAGGTTGTCTTTTTTTATGCAGAATCTGCCTCTGGGCAGAACTGCGGAAGCCGATGAGAAAATCTTCTCCCGTAAGGTGCTTTTTCTTTGGAAAAAGACTTTTTCATGAAAGAAAAAAGTTGTTTCTCCCGCGAATTTTATTTGTAATCCGACAATTTATGTAGTAATATAAGGTAGTATATATGTAATTAACAGGGAGGTCGGTACGTTTGGAGAATCAATACGCCATTGAAATGCTTCATATTACCAAAAAATTCCCCGGCATCATTGCCAACGACGATGTCACCTTACAGCTCAGGAAGGGCGAGATACATGCTCTGCTGGGTGAAAACGGCGCTGGCAAGTCCACCCTGATGAGCGTACTTTTCGGTCTTTATCAGGCAGAGGAGGGTACTATCAAGAAGGATGGTCAGGAGGTTCAGATCAGGAACCCCAACGACGCCAATGACCTTGGCATCGGCATGGTGCATCAGCACTTCAAGCTGGTCGAGTGCTTCACTGTGCTGGATAACATCATTCTGGGCGTGGAGCCCAATAAGCACGGTTTCCTTCAGAAGCAGGAGGCGAGAGAGAAAGTTCTGGCTCTGTCGGAGAAATACGGCCTCCATGTGGACCCGGATGCCCTTATCGAAGATATCACAGTGGGTATGCAGCAGCGCACCGAGATACTCAAAATGCTCTACCGTGAAAACGAGATCCTCATCTTTGACGAGCCTACCGCCGTTCTGACCCCGCAGGAGATCGAAGAGCTGATGCAGATCATGAAGAATCTCGCTGCCGAAGGCAAGAGTATTCTCTTTATCTCCCACAAGCTCAACGAGATCATGGAAGTCTCTGATCGGGTCACGGTTCTGCGCAAAGGCAAGTACATCGGTACCGTGGAGACAAAGAACACCTCCAAGGAAGAGCTCAGCCGCATGATGGTTGGCCGCGATGTGGAATTTGTCGTTCACAAGGAAGACGCCAAGCCCGGCGACGTGGTACTGGACGTGGAGGGGCTGACCGTGCCCTCCAGGGTACACAGCAACGACGCGGTAAAGAACGTCAGCTTTCAGGTTCACGCCGGTGAGATCCTGTGCATTGCCGGTATCGACGGCAACGGTCAGACCGAGCTTGTATACGGCATCACCGGGCTTGAACCCCTGAAAGCCGGTAATCTGACCCTCTGCGGTCAGGATATTACCAGGGCTCCCATTCGCCGCCGCTCCGTTATGGGTATGAGCCATATCCCGGAGGACCGACATAAGCATGGTCTGGTTCTGGACTACTCCCTTGAGTACAACATGGTGCTTCAGCGTTACTTTGAGCCGGAGTTTACCAGCAAGGCCGGTTTCCTGAAGCGGCCTCAGATACGCAAATACGCCGACAGGCTCATCGAGCAGTATGATGTACGCTCCGGTCAGGGCGCCATTACCGCTGCAAGGAGCATGTCCGGCGGCAACCAGCAAAAGGCCATCGTGGCCCGCGAGCTGGACAAAAACCCCAAGCTCCTTGTGGCGGTCCAGCCCACCCGCGGTCTGGACGTTGGCGCGATCGAATACATTCACAAGCAGCTTGTTGCCCAACGCGATGCCGGAGGCGCGGTGCTTCTGGTATCTCTGGAGCTGGACGAGGTCATGAGCCTTTCCGACCGTATTCTGGTTATGTATGAGGGCGAGATCGTTGGCGAGCTTGACCCGAAAAAGACTTCTGTTGAAGAACTTGGCCTGTATATGGCCGGCGCAAAGAGGGGGGGAGTTGCCGAATGAAAAAATTTCTGAAAAATCAGGCGGTACAGTCCTTGCTGTCCTCCCTGCTGTGCATTCTGGTAGGTATGCTGGTGGGCTATATTGTCCTGCTGTTCATCAATCCCGCCGGTGCGGGAGAGGCTATCGTCACCGTTATCAAGAACTTCTTCTATTACCCCAGTAAAGCCGCCGCAATGAAATATTTCGGCAGCACCCTTGTAAAGACCGCTCCCCTGCTGATGTGCGGTTTGTCCGTGCTCTTTGCTTACAAAGTGGGGCTTTTCAACATCGGTGCAGCCGGTCAGTATGTGGCAGGCGCTGGCGCATGTCTGTATCTGGCGCTGGCCCTGAACATGCCCTGGTACGTGTGCCTTATCGCCGCAATGCTGGCTGGTGCGCTGCTGGGTGCCATCTCCGGCCTCCTGAAGTCCTACTGCAACGTAAATGAAGTCATCTCCTGCATTATGCTCAACTGGATAGGCCTCTACGGTGTGAACATGCTGTTGTCTTTGGTAAAGGAGTCTACCAGCCCCTACACCTTAACCCTGTCCAGTACCAACCCCGGAGCCATTTTGCCTGATCTGGGCATGGGCAAGCTGTTCAGTAACAACCAGTATGTCACCATCGCTCTGCCTCTGGCTGTCATTGTCACAGTGATCATCTGGATCGTCCTTGAAAAGACCAAATTCGGTTATGAGCTCCGTGCCACCGGCAACAACAAGAATGCCGCCAAATACTGCGGCATGAACGAGAAGCGCAACATCATCCTGACCATGGTAATTTCCGGTGCTCTGGCAGGTCTGGGTGCCGCTCTGCTGTATTTGACCGGTTTTGAGCAGTGGCAGTGCAGCCAGTCCTCCGTGCCGGGTATGGGCTTCAACGGCATAGCCGCCGCTTTCCTCGGAGGTCTGAACCCCATCGGCACTATCTTCTCCTCCTACTTTATCCAGCACATCACCAACGGCGGCGCATATGTGGACAAGACCATGTACTGCGCTCAGATATCCGACCTTATCTCTTCACTTATCATTTACCTGTGCGGCTTTGTGGCATTCTTTAAGTACTTTATGAACACTGCCATCGACAAGCGTGAGGCCAAACATGCCGAGAAACTTGCCGAAGTCAAGTCCGAAGAAGGAGGTCAGAAATAATGCTGCTTCTTATACAGTACACACTGATTTTTGCCTCGGTGCTGCTGCTCGTCGCTCTGGGCGGCTGCTTCTCCGAACACTCCGGCGTTATCAATATCGGCCTTGAGGGTATCATGGTCATGGGCGCTCTGGGCGGCGCATTGGTCATGAAATACATGCCTGCCAGTTCCCCCGCAATCGTTATGATCCTTGCCACCCTGATCGGCGCCATCCTCGTGGGTGTCCTGTACTCCTGCCTTCTGGCAATCGCCTGTATCAACTTCAAGGCGGATCAGACCATCGTAGGTACGGCCATGAACATGCTGGGTGTTGCAGCTGCTACGGTCATTGTAAAAGCCATCAACACCGCCGAGAATCCCGACAATGTGTCCGCCACCATTCAGTATATCAACCAGAAGAAAGCCTTTCTTGTGAATATCGGCAGCTTTGAGTTCAACTGGTTTATGGTCATTGCAATTCTGGCGCTGATTTTCGCCTATATCACCCTTTATAAGACGAAATTCGGCCTTCGTCTTATGGCCTGCGGCGAGCATCCTCAGGCTGCGGACTCCGTGGGTATCAACGTGTATAAAATGCGCTGGGCCGGCGTCCTCATTTCCGGCGTACTGGGCGGCCTTGGCGGCATCTGCTACATCCTTGCAGGCGTGTCCGAGTGGAAATTTGAAAACGGCGTTGCCGGCTTTGGCTTCCTGGCTCTGGCAGTTATGATCTTCGGCCAGTGGAAACCCACCCGTATCGCTCTTGCGGCGCTGCTCTTCGGTATGTTCCGCGCACTGTCCAACGTTTACACCGGTTTCAGCTTCCTGGCTGCGCTGAACGTGCCCAGCACGGTTTACAACATGCTGCCCTACATTATCTCCCTTGTGGTTCTGGCCTTCACCTCCAAGAAGTCCCGCGCACCCAAGGCAGAGGGCATTCCCTACGACAAGGGCTCACGCTGAGTCTGAAACAGGCATAAGCATACCGGGGAGACGGAGCCTTCCGCTTCCCCGGTATTTTGTCTTGACTTTTCCCTAAGATGGCATACAATAATGTTACTAAACGCAGGAGGTTTACATGAACAAATATCTTGATATCGCACCTGAAGTGAAGGAAGCCCTTGAACAGGGCAAGCCTGTTGTCGCTCTGGAGAGCACCATCATCTCCCACGGCATGCCCTATCCCAGAAATGTGGAGACGGCTCTGCTTGTGGAGCAGACCATCCGGGATAACGGTGCTGTCCCCGCCACCATCGCCATTCTCGGCGGCAGACTGAAAGCCGGTCTCAGCCACGAGGAGATCGAATATCTGGGCAAGTCCGGCCGGAACGTAGCAAAAGCCAGCCGCCGTGACCTTCCCGCGCTGGTAGCCAGAGGCGCAGACGGTGCCACGACTGTCACCACCACCATGATCATCGCCCATATGGCAGGCATCAAAATTTTTGCCACCGGCGGTATTGGCGGCGTTCATCGGGGTGCAGAGACCACCATGGACATCTCTGCCGACCTTGAGGAACTGGCGCAAACCCCGGTTATGGTAGTTTGTGCCGGCGCCAAGTCCATTCTGGATCTGGGCCTTACTCTTGAGTATCTGGAAACGCACGGTGTGCCCGTCATCGGTTACGGCACGGACGAGCTGCCCGCTTTTTACACCCGCTCCAGCGGCTTTGGCGTAGATTACCGTGTCAACGATCCTCAGGAGCTTGCCGCCATGTTCCGTGCTCAGCGGGAGCTGGGCTTCAGGGGCGGCATGCTGGTCACGAACCCCATTCCCGAGGAATACTCCATGGACAAGGCTGTCATTGATGCCGCTATCGAACAGGCTCTGAAAGAGAGTGTGGAGCAGGGCATCCACGGTAAAGAGACCACTCCCTTCCTGCTTGCCAGGGTTGTGGAACTGACCGGAGGGGAAAGTCTTGAAAGCAATATCAAATTAGTTCTGAATAACGCCACCGTTGCAGCAAAGACCGCCTGTGAGCTTTGCCGGTGATCTCTTTCGGTTAACAATGCAACAAAATGGGGCTGTCTCATACTGTTTTTATGAAAAAGCAGTATGAGGCAGCCCCTTATCGTCAGGCTTTCTTTTTCCCTTCGGGCAGAGCCTACACCCAATTTCCGAAAAATGTAAAGAGAAAGCCTCCCTGCCCGGGAAAATTTTACCCTGTTGATAAGTTCCTGCCTTTCTGGTATAATCCAGTTGTAAGAAAGATTTCCCCCGTCGGAACAGGAGACGCGCTATGGCACTTGATAAGGATTATTTCGACTCGATCCATATCGACATCGTAAAGAAGAAATATTATAACGCCAACAAGGTGGAAGCCGTATTGCAGGACATCCGCCAGCAAGCCCTTGCCTTGAGCGAGGAAAACGCCCTGCTTCGCCGCCAGCTGGAGACGCTGAACGGGCAGAAAAACGAGATTGGCGACGCGCTGCTGTCCGCTAAGACCATATCGCAGCAGATCATAATGGATGCCCAGGAACGCGCAGACGAGATAATCGCGCAGGCAGACGAGCGCAGGGAAGAAATTCTTGCCGAGGCACAGAGGAGACAGGATTATGCTGTGGAACGGGTTGAAGCCTGCTGCTCCCGCATGAAGGAGCAGCATCTGGCCTGTGTTGAGGCGATAAACGCCGAATGGCAGGACTTTCTCTGCGGCCTTTTCCCGGAGGACGAGCAACAGGCGCCCGATGATCTGAGCTGTAAGGTGGATGCCATCGCCAAAGAGCTTTTCTCCATGGACAGTGATGAAGAATAGCAACGTTTTCTCTATACAATACAATAAGCGCAGCCCGGATACAGTTGCATCCGGGCTGCTATGTTTTTATGAGACGTAAATTGTGCCTGCGCCACGATTTGAGCGTGCACAGCACGCGGGTTTCCTGATTAAAATGTTTAATTTAGAATCAGTATCAGCTGCGTTCCTTGCGAAGCTTCTTGCCAAGAACTGCGGCCGCACCAGCCGACAGGCAAAGCGCCATTATAAATACCAGAGGTGCAGAATCATCGCCCGTGCCGGGAGTCGCGTCATCCTTTACCACAGGGATTTTTTCAATTTTGGTTTCTCCGCAGACGGTGCAGGTATAGGTTTTCTCACCTTCTGTTGTGCTGGTAGCCTCCCTGGTAACGACACCTTCGTCCCACTCATGGTCAAGCTTTGCAATCGTCTCTGTTTTGGTCTCGCCGCAGACGGTGCAGGTGTAAGTCTTGACTCCTTCTTCGGTGCAGGTAGGCTCGGTCGTGACCTCACCGGCATCCCAGGTATGTCCAAGGGCGGGGATTTCCTCCGTTTTGGTCTCCCCGCAGACCGTGCAGGTGTGGGCCTTTACGCCTTCCTCGGTGCAGGTAGGCTCGGTCGTGACCTCACCGGCGTCCCAGGTATGTCCAAGGGCGGGGATTTCCTCTGTTTTGGTTTCCCCGCAGACCGTGCAGGTGTGGGTCTTGACACCTTTCTCGGTGCAGGTAGGCTCGGTCGTGACCTTACCGGCGTCCCAGGTATGTCCAAGGGCGGGGATTTCCTCCGTTTTGGTTTCTCCGCAGACGGTGCAGGTGTAGGTCTTGACGCCTTTCCCGGTGCAGGTAGGCTCGGTCGTGACCTTACCGGCGTCCCAGGTATGCCCAAGAGCGGGGATTTCCTCCGTCTTCAGTACTTCGCCGCAGACGGTGCAGGTGTAGGTCTTGACGCCTTTCTCGGTGCAGGTGGGCTCTTTGGTTACTTTCCCTGCGTCAGAGGTATGCCCAAGAGCGGGAATTTCCTCGGTCTTCAGTACCTCGCCGCAGACGGTGCAGCTATAGGTCTTAACGCCCGGGGTCTCACAGCCCGGCTCCGTGGTAACAACGCCGTTATCCGAAACGTGATCGCAGACAATGGTTACACCTCCCGCCGTAATGGTGGGGTTGACGTCCTCCAGCGCGGCATTGCAGATGTCTCCTGCCTTGTAGGTTACGGTGACAGCGGCCTTGCCGACCGGGGCATTGTCCAATACCTTGAATTTGAGATTGAGAATCGGCCCGGTATAGGTCGAATCCTTTGCATTGACCCACATGGCCCGGTTCCCGTTCACGTTCCAAAGTCCGCCGGAAAAACCAGTGGGTTCGCAGGAAATCAGGGACAGCCGCTCGGTATCGTACACGACCGTCACATTGATTCCCGCAATGCCGGGATTGGCGTCGAGATTCACGGAGAGGGAAACTTCCTCTCCCGTTCTGGCATCCGCTGCGGTTGAAACGCTGATGGCCGCGCCGTCCGCCCAAGCGAACACGGCGGATACGGACGACAAGAGCAATACCGCCAGCAGAAAGCTGATGAATTTTTTCTTCATGGTGTGTCTCCTTTTAATCAATAATTATATCTTCTCCGGTCAAATACTGCATAAGCAGGACAACGTCCTTTGTGTTTTCCTCGCCGTCGCCGTTAAGATCCGCTGAGCCGGAAACAGCAGAACTCTCCCCGGTCAAATACTGCATCAGGGCAATGGCGTCCTTTGTGTCAACATCTCCGTCTCCCGTGATGTCGCCGGGGAGGATGTCCCGCGGCAGATAAAGCGTCCAAGAGTACTCTTCTTCCTCCTGTTCAAAGGAATAAGAATCAAAGCCGGACAGAGCCATAAAGGGATCGCTGAAACAGTACTTGTAAATAGAAATCATACCATAGCCGCTGTAAGTTCCGGTTTCTCCCAGCGCAAGGAGGCCTTCGTATCCGAGGTAGTCGTTTCTTTCGATATAAATCCTACCATTGTTTACTAAAGAGCCGTTTACTGTCATTGTGTTGTACAACCACACATGCCCATCATTGACAAGCGTTATCCCGGCGGGAATCTCTAAAGAAGCGTAGAAATCAAGGGTAGTATTTTCGCCTACTGCTAAATCGGCGCTCAGGCTAATGGCTTGTTCTATGTCTATGTGGTACCAATGTGTCGTTGCGGCATCCTCCGCCGCCGACTGCAAAACCGCCCGGAGACGGCCCTCGTCCGCTATGGAAAAAGTAAATATAAGATAAGAACTGTCCGCTTCCTCGATTTTATCCAGGCCCTCCGCAGAATCGCCCGGCAGATTCATATTGTAATTATTTACAACCCGGCCGGTAATGTTCGCCTGTTCTTCTACCCGGAAGGTACTATTATTTACAAGCGTCCCGTTTATCTCTGCCGCGATGCAGGATATCGTTCCATCGTTGATAAGGGTCACGCCTTCCGGAACCACAAGAGTACATCCGTTTGCGATTCCGTTCAGATACATGTTTTCCGGGATGGTAAGATCATGCTCGATCTCGATCGTACCGCTGCAGGAGTAGCTTGTCCACTCCTCAGGAGGATTGCTGCATATAGTTTCCAGTTCTTCAGAGCTTGTAATGACCCAATTAAGTATCCATAGGTCCTCGTATTCCCTCTGTTCAAAGGAATTAGAATCAAAGCCGGGCAAGGCCGAAAAGGGATCGCTGATAGAACCCTTGTTAATATAAATCCAAGCATAGGCGCTGCCGCTGTAGGTTCCGGATTCTCCCAGCGCAAGGAGGCCATCGGATCCGATGTCGATCGACTTTTTATTGACCAAGGAGCCGTTTACTGTCATTGTATCATACCAGATATAAACCCAACCATTATTGACAAGCGTTATCCCGGCGGGAATCTCTACCGGGGCGTGGAGATAAAGTCGAGTATTTTCGCCTACTGCTAAATCGGCGCTCAGGCTAATGGCTTGTTCTATGTCTATGTCGTACCAATGTGTCGTTGCCGCATCCTCCGCCGCCGACTGCAAAAGCGTCCGGAGACGGCCCTCGTCCGTTATGGAAAAAGAGAGTGTAAGCTGAGAATTGTCCGCTTCCTCGATTTTATCCAGGCCTTCGGTAGAATCGCCCGGCAGCTTCATAACGTCATTATTTACAACCCGGCCGGTAATGTTCGCCTGAGTATATACCCCGAAGTAACC
>CAZESU010000009.1:0-33175 GCA_964515275.1 uncultured Oscillospiraceae bacterium | reverse complement strand
AACCATTATATCATATCCTGTCCTACTTTTAATTCTTTTTTTTGAAGTTTAGTATAAAATTTCACCCCGGTCATCAATGTGACCGGGGGTGCTTTTTTTGCCGGGGAAATTTTCGGCTCAGTTTTTATATACGGGATAGTCGACCTTGCCGGTCTGAGCAAACTTAACGGCCTGTTCGGCAACCTTACGCTTCAGGTCGGCGGCTGCCTGTACGGAGTACCAGCCCATATGGGGAGAAACAATCAGGTTCTTATGTCTGTAAATGGGGGAATCGAGAGGCATGGGCTCATGCTTTACGCAGTCAAGAGCAGCGCCGGCAACCGTGCCGTCTTCCAGCGCTTTATCCAGAGCCTCTTCGTCAATGATGCCGCCGCGTGCGTCATTGATGATGTAAACGCCCTTTTTCAGATGCTTGAATGCTTCCGCATCGAGCATGTACTGGCCCTTGATGGGCGGGCAGTGAATGGATATAATGTCGGACTTTTCAATAACTTCCTCCAGCGTAGCGCCGGTAATATAGCCGCAGGCGTGAGTCTCACCGGGAGCAAGGTGATGGTCGCAGGCGATGATATTGCATCCCAGCGCATGAACCCTGTCGGCAAAGGCCTTGCCGATTCTGCCAAGGCCGATGATACCAACGGTCTGGGTGGAGAGACGCTGGATGGGGAAAGCCAGGGAGCAGTCCCATGCCACGGTTCTGGTCATCTCATTCATATAGGGAACCTTCCTTACCAGAGCGAGCATCAGGGCAAGCGCCTGGTCGGCAACTTCGTTTGTGCCGTAATCGGGAACGTTGCATACGGTGATGCCGCGCTCCACAGCGGCCTTGACCTCTATGTTGTCAACGCCGACACCATAGCGGACGACACACTTGAAGTTGGGCAGGTTGTCCATTACTCGTGCAGTGATGGGGGCATACTGGTTGATGAGGATGTCGGCATCCTTGCACTGCTCGATCACATCATCCTCGGTCTTGCACTGGGCGATGGTGAAATCCAGACCGGCGTCATGCATGACTTTGCGTTCAATGTCAAGGCTCTTGTGGTCGGTATCTGTGTACATGATTTTCATAAATATGATCTTCTCCCTTTTTTAAATTATATAGATGGATACGGAGGGATTATTTAACAAGATATCCGCCGTCACAGGGGATGATGGCACCGTTTACATAGTCGGATGCCGCAGATGCCAGGAAAATACCGATGCCCTTTACATCATCGGGAGTGCCCCAACGGCCGGCGGGAATTCGGTCGGTAATCTCCTTGAATCGGGGATTGGAGGGATCTGTGAGCGCGGTATTCATCGGGGTATCCATATATCCGGGAGCAATGGCGTTGACATTGATGCCGTACTTGGCCCATTCGTTGCAGAAAGCCTTGGTCATCTGGGCGATGCCGCCCTTGGATGCGGCATAGGCGGGAACGGTAAAGCCGCCGAAGAAGCTGAGCATGGAGGCAAAGTTGATGATCTTGCCGCCGCGGCCCTGCTCGATCATCTTTTTGGCCGCCAGCTGGCAGAGAACAAAGGGAACGGTCAGGTTGACCTCGATGACCTGATCCCAGTCTTCAATGGGGAACTCCTCACTCTTGTGCCTGCGCTGAATACCGGCTGCGTTGACAAGGACGTCCACCTCACCGCCGAGAAGCTCCAGAGCCTTGTTGAAACCTTCGTTTACAGCCTCTCTGCTGCTGAGATCGCACTGCAGTCCGTGAGCCTTCCAGCCCTTTGCGGCGTATTCCTCCGCAAGCTTTACGGATTTGGTGGAGGCACCGATCATGGCAACTTCCGCACCGGCTTCGAGAAAACCCTCAACCATGCCTTTGCCAAGTCCGCCGCTGGCTCCGGTGAATATGATCTTCTTGTCAGTAATATCAAACAAATTCATAATCAAAGATCTCCTGATAAATTTTATTTTATGTTTTTACGAACGGACTCGGCGATGGAATCCGCATCCAGTCCATAAATCTTTGCAAGCTCTTCCGTGCTTCCGGACATGCCGAACTCGTCGTGAATGCCCAACATGGTGATATGGGCCGGATAATCGCGGCAGAGAACCTCAGCGACTGCACTGCCGAGACCGCCGAATGTGTTGTGATCTTCCAGCGTGAAAACATTGCCGGTCTTTTTCGCGTATTCCACAATCAGCGCAGCGTCGATGGGCTTGATGGAGGCCAGACTGATAACCGCAGTGCTGATTCCCTCCGCCGAGAGGGTCTTTGCAGCTTCGACGGCGCGGTAGACAGGCTCGCCCACCGCAAAGATAACGGCATCGCTGCCGTCAACAATCACGTTGCCCTTGCCAATCTCAAATTTTTCATCCCCGGAGAAAAGATCGGGGACCTCGGAACGTCCGAGCCTGAGATAAACAGGGCCTGTCGTTTCAAGGAGGGCCGCTTTTACGAATGCTCTGGTTTCATGCCGGTCGCAGGGGCAGATAACAGTCATTCCGGGCACCACACGCATCAGGGCAATGTCCTCCAGACACTGGTGGGAACCGCCGTCGGCACCCAAAAGCACACCGTTATGGGTGGCGGCGATGATCACATGGTTATGGGGATAGGCTATGCTGTTGCGGATCTGGTCATAGGCTCTGCCGGCGGCAAAGGAAGAGAAGGTGGAGGCGAATACAGGCATGCCGCACGCGGCAATGCCCGCAGCGTGGCTGTACATGTTGGCCTCTGCAATGCCCATCTCGATAAATCTGTCGGGATAAGCGTTTTTGAACAAAACGGTTTTGGTCGCTCCGGCAAGGTCGGCATCCATGACATAGAATTCATGCGCTGCGCCAAGCTCAACGAGAGTTTCGGCATATGCGTCTCTTATCGCTTTCATTCACTTTACCTCGCCTTCGTTTAATTCTTCCATTGCGCGGACGTAGTGCTCGTGTTTGATGGTGGTTCCGTGCCAGCCTGCCTGGTTCTCCATAAAGGAGACACCCTTGCCTTTGACCGTGTTGCACTGGATAAAAGTGGGCTTGCCGCTGCCGGCAAAGGATTTTGCCTTTTCCACTGCGTCAACGATCTGGTCAATGTCGTGGCCGTCGATCTCAAGAACATTCCATCCGAACGCTTCGAATTTCGGGCACATGGGGAAAATGTTCATAACATCATCCACGCGGCCGTCTATCTGAAGGTGGTTTGCATCCAGAAAAACAATCAGGTTGTCCAGCTTGTAGTGGGCAGAGCTCATCGCGGTTTCCCAGATCTCGCCTTCTTCGCTCTCACCGTCGCCGATGATGCAGTAGACCCGGTAGCCTTTTCCCTGCTTCTTTCCGTAAAGTGCCATACCCGCTGCAACCGCAAGGCCCTGACCGAGAGAGCCGGTGGACATGTCAACGCCGGGGGTCTTGCCCATACAGGGGTGCCCCTGCAGTCTGCTGTGAGGCTTTCTCAGGGTGTTGATGAGCTCTTCCACGGGGAAGTAGCCTCTTTCGGCAAGCGCGGCATAATAGGACGGGCAGGCATGACCTTTTGACAGAATAAATCTGTCCCGGTCTTCCCATGCGGGGTTTTGCGGGTCAATGTTCATTTCCTTAAAATAAAGAACCGTCAGAATCTCCGCCATGGACAGAGAGCCGCCGGGATGACCGCTCCCGGCATTATACAGGGCTTCTATGGTATCCTTGCGCAGCTTGTGAGCGATTACAGCAAGTTCCTGCTTTTCTTTTTCGTTAACAGGCATATTTTTACCTCCGA
Source organism: uncultured Oscillospiraceae bacterium (assembly GCA_964515275.1). Classification (GTDB taxonomy): domain Bacteria; phylum Bacillota; class Clostridia; order Oscillospirales; family Oscillospiraceae; genus Limivicinus. The sequence continues at coordinate 29,480 of CAZESU010000009.1, read as the reverse complement.
GACCGGCGGGGGTTTATTCCCGCACCGATATTTAAAGTTCCGCAATACCTGCTCCCGGATTCCGGGCACAGGGTACAGGACGGATGATCCGATTTCAGGGAATTATTCAAGTACAGCACGGATGATGTCGGCAATCTCCTGGTTCTTGCAGTTGGCAAAGAAGAGATCCTTGAAGCTGGGCTCGGCAATGGCTCCCTTGAGGAAGTCCTGGTCAATATTCTTGAGGATGCTGACCATATCGGTGTGGGTGACCTTCTTTACCTGCTTGAGAATCTCACGGTTGCGCTTCTCGGCGCCTGCCCATGCTTCGGGATAGCCTCCGCCGATCTCGCAGCTGAACATCTTCTCAAAGGTGTACTCCAGATTGATCTCTGCGCCCCAGCCGAAGTTGAAGGCAAAAGGCATTGCCAGAGCATTGCCGGCGTTGACCTGCATGAACAGATAAGCGTCGGTGGGATCGTTTGCCCTGCCGCACATAACGCCGGGGAAGGCATTGCATGCCAGCATTGCACCCATACCTGTACCGCATCCTGTAATTACAAAGTCGGCAGCGCCGGAGTTGAGAAGAATTGCGGTGAGAAGACCTGCCTGAACATAGGTTCTCTCATAGGGATCTTCAGCGGAATATCTGCCGTAATTGAAAACCTCATGGCCAAGAGGCTCGCAGACTTTTTTCAGGGAGCTGAAGATGAGGTCATTTTTCGGCGCCTGGCTGTTCTCGTTGATTAGTGCTATTTTCATGATAAACCGTCCTTTTCTTACTTTTTGGTTTTTTAAATAAATTTATAAATTGACCGTGATGCTGCTACCAGTCTGCGGAAACGACGGGCGGAGGTGAGCAGGAACCACGGTAAATCAACAGGCTCTCGAGCGTGAGGCTTTCAACCGCTTGCCCGGGATTTTCCATCTGCTGAAGGAGCTTCAGAGCGGATTGATAACCCTTCTCATAGCTTGGCTGCTGTACAGTGGTAAGCCCGGGAGAAAGACACTTTGCAATATCGGAGTCATCGAAACTGACGACAGACAGACCTTCGGGAATCCGAACTCCCATTTCCGTTGCTACCTTATATACATAAAAGGCAATCGCATCATTGAAGGTAAGTACGGCAGTTACTCTTCCAGACTGATACAGAAGCTTTTTGATAAGGTTGGATATTTTCTCTTCCGTAAAATTGTTGCAGAAAACAATGTCGCGCTCATTCGCCTCAAGCCCCGCTTCTTCCAGCGCGGCCTTATACCCGGCAGCACGTTTCTGGCATGAGGCAAACTCCGCACTCCCTCCGATAAAGCCGATGTGCCGGTGGCCGAGCATAATGAGATGCTCAACCGCTTCCCTGGACATGGCAAAATCATCAATATCAATTTTGCAGAAGGGCGCCGAATCCGCCAGATAGTCGCCCATCAGGACAAACGGGTAGGAGTTTTCAAGCAGCGCGGGAATCAGATGGCTGTTTTGCTTGATACCCATCAGAATGGCCCCGTCGATCAGGCCGTCTTTAAAAAGACTCAGACATCGGTCGCCCGGATCCTCCATTTCAAGCATCAGCCGGAAATTGTGGTCGCGCGCAACGGCGCTGATCCCCGTCATGGCATTGAGATAAATATTGTTTGAGAAAAAATATTCCGCGTCATGGGACATGATAAGACCCACAGCCTTGACTTTGGAAGAGTTTCTCTTCTTTACCGGCTTTCTGGAATAACCGATACAGGCCTTTTCAATCTTTTCCAAAGCCTCGTCGCTCACGTATCCCGAGCCGTTCAGAGCACGGGAAACCGTTGCCACGCCGACGCCGGCTTCTCTGGCTACATCGTAAATTGTTTTTCCCATTTCTATTCCTCTTCACAAAGATTTTGAACATGTCTGCCTCGGCAGAGAAAGTTTTCAGGCGGGAAACACAGTCAGCGATTTATTCATAAATTTTATCGCCTTTACGCAAAAATGTCAATGAGCGCGGATATCGTTCCATTTTCGGACGCACGCTTTTAACATTTAATGCAATTTGCGACCGGCGTTTTATGAGTTATGCCCAAGCTTGTTCCATCTTGTTCCACATTATAAGATAAAAACGCGAAAAAAACAAGGCCTGAAACGATAAAACAGATGGGGAAAACGGGTATTTTATGGAACTTTTTTATGGGAAAACATTGAGAATTCAAGAATTTTTCTCGCAAGAGCGATGAGATGAACAAAAATAGAGCAACCGGGTTGTGCAGGTTTCATAAGCCGTGAAACCTGTTTTCGTGAGGTTTATCTAATTGACAAAAAATGTGCTAAACGCTTATAATTGGCATATCTAAGTTTGCAGCCATGCAAATTTAAAATCTCATAAGATTTATCAAGGAGGACACTATGAAAAAAACAATCGCCATTCTTTTGGTGCTTGCAATGGTCTTCGCGCTTGCTGCTTGCGGCGACACTTCTGCATCCACCACGGACACGACCCCCGATGCTGAGTCTGCCGCTCCCGCCGCTGAGGAAGTAGCCGAAGATACCGCTGAACCCAGCCTGACCCCCGTTACCCTTTCCATCTATGCTCCCGGCTCCGGTGTTACACTGAAGACCATCGAGCGCTATGCAGAACTGGTTGAAGAGGCCTCTGAAGGCGCAATTACCCTTCAGGTTTATCAGCCCGGCGAACTCGGTAACGACGCAGAAGCCATTGAGTCCACCCGTATGGGCACCATTGACATCGTCTATGCAGGTACTTCCGGTTTCACCTCTTTCTATGAGCCTGCAAAGATCCTTGACCTGCCCTTCCTGTTCTCCAGCGCAGATCAGGCATACGAAATAGTCAACGGCGAAGTTGGCGAGCAGATTTTCGCAGACTTCGAGGATTACGGCCTTGTTTACCTGGCATCCGGCGATAACGGCATGCGCCACATCTCCACCACCACCAAGCCTGTCCACACTGCTGCGGACGTTGAGGGTCTGCTTATCCGCGTTCCCACCAGCCAGCTGTATCTGGATGTTTGGGAAGCTCTGGGCGCAACTCCCGTTGCACTGTCTCTGAATGAGCTGGCCCTTGCTCTTGAAAACGGCACTGCCGAGGCTCAGGACAACGCCACCTACCACCTCGTTGCAAATGCAACCTACGACAACATCAGGTACTTCTCCTACATCAACTACATGTGGATGGGCATCACCCTTGCCATCAATGCAGACAAGTACAACTCTCTGGAGCCCGCTGCCCAGGAGATCCTGAAGGAGCAGGCAATTGTCGCTGCCCGTTATGGATTTGACCTGATCCAGGAGGATAACGAGGCTGGCGAGGCAACCCTGATCGAAGCCGGCGTTGAGTTCGACTATGAGCCTGATATCCAGTCCTTCAAGGACAAGCTCGACATCCCTGCATACTATGATCGTTACGAGGACGAGACCTGGTTCAGCCGCGATCTGCTTGATGCAATCCTTGCAGCTGTTGCATAATTAAAAAACAGATTGAAACCATTTGCTGCATAGGTCTTTACAGACCTATGCAGCACGTCTAATTAAGGGATCTGCCAATGAAAATATACAAGAAAATCACGGATGTTCTCGCGAAGATAGGTGAGATTATTTCCATGCTCGCCGTATGCGCCATGGTCCTTACCATTGTGGCGGAACTCATCAATCGTAATATCTTTGGAAAGTCATTCCGCCCAACCATTGAAATTGTCGGTATTGCCTTTCTCTGGATGGCATTTATGGGGCTTATCCCCCTCTATAACGAAGACGGCCTCATGCGCCTGGACTTTCTGATCTCAAAAACCCACGGCGTTGTTTATGAAGTCCTTTACTTTATCATCAAAGCCTTCTCCCTTATGCTGGGCATTATTATGGTCGTTGCGTTCAATGCCCAATACCCCTATGTCAGCACAAGGTTTTATTCCACCTTTTCTTTCAAATTGCCATATACAGTACAATATTTCCCCATGGCTGTGGCAGGTGCTTTCATAGCTTTCAAAGCAGTTCAGGAGCTTCTGGAATGGGGAATCCATATAGTAAAGTTAATAAAGAAGGGAGCTGAAGAGACGTGAAAATTTTTCTGTTGGCTTTCTTTGTACTTCTTGTAATCGGGTGCCCCATCAGCATTTCAATAGGTGCATCTGCAGTTCTGGGATGCTTATCACTGGGTTATCCTATGGTCATCATCGGCCAGAAAATGGTCAGCGGCATTGATTCCTATTTGCTCGTCGCCATTCCTCTGTTCATCTTTGCAGGCAACCTGATGAACGCCGGCAAGGTGACGGAGAAGATCTTTAATACAGCGCGCGAATTGGTCGGCTGGATCCCCGGCGGTCTGGGCCATGCGAATGTCCTTGCAAGCGTCATTTTCGCAGGCATGTCCGGTTCTGCCGTGGCAGACGCCGGCGGTCTCGGCGCCATCGAGATGGAGGCCATGAAGTCCAACGGCTATGACGAGGACTTCGCAGGATCCGTTACGGCAGCGTCGTCGGTCATCGGACCGATCTTCCCGCCATCCATCCCGCTTATCATCTACGGCAGCTACGCCAGCGTCAGCATCAGCAGCCTGTTTATGGGCGGCGTTGTTCCCGCAATTCTTATGGCGGTATTGCTGATGATCATGGTCTATATTTTCGCAGTCAAACGCGGATATGAACGCCATAAGTTCAATCTTCGGTCACTCTGGCGCGAGTTCAGGGGCTCAATTCTGGCTCTGATTACGCCGCTTATCATCCTCTCCGGATTCACTCTTGGCTGGTTCACTCCCACCGAGGCTTCCTCCGTGGCGGTTATTTATGCACTCATTATTTCCGTTTTCGTATACAGGACGCTGGACAGAAAGGCTTTCCTCAAGTGCCTGAAGGACTCGGCCATGTCCTCTGCCAATACCCTGTTTATCATCGGTACGTCCACGCTGTTTACCTATGTAATGGCAAAGGAAGGCATTTCTGCTCAGATCACCGGCTTTATTCTGAGCCTGAGCAGCAGCAAGGCAGTTATCCTTCTGTTCCTCAACCTGATGCTTCTTGTTCTGGGCATGATTATGGAGCCGGGTGCCATCCTTACCCTGATGCTCCCGCTGCTGGTCCCCGTGGCACAGGAGCTGGGCATGAACATGATCCACTTCGGTGTCATGCTTGTTCTCAACCTGATGATCGGTCAGGTCACGCCTCCCTTCGGCGTATGCCTGTTCGTTATTTCCAATGTGAACAAACTGAAACTGGAAAAACTGTACAAGGCGATACTGCCGTGGCTGATTCCGCTGGTCCTGACGCTGATTCTGGTCACTTACATACCTGCTATTGTGACGATTCTGCCCGAAGTACTGCTGTGACCGGTTCTGGAAACATAAGAAATCCGTCTCCTGTGTGGAGGCGGATTTCTTACGAAGGCGGGCAATACTTTCGGAAAAACAACAGGAGCCGGAATAATGAAACTTTTATGTATCGGCGACAGCCTTACATTCGGATACGGAATACCGCGCCGGAAATGCTGGACCTCTCTGGCGGAGGGGCTGACGGGTGCGGACATTGTCAATTACGGAATCAACGGAGATACGGCGGAGGGCATGCTTGTTCGGATGCGGACGGAAATCCTGCCGCTTTTTGCAGATAAACGTGAAAGCAGAGCCGAAACGATTGTCATGGTCATGGGCGGCTACAACGATATCTTCTGCACAGGCTCCGATCTGGTCGCAAGGTCGGCCATGGCAGCCCTGATCCAGCAGCTTCTCTCTGCGGGGATATATACCGTGGTTGGTATTCCGCCGGAGCTGATGGGGGAGACCTGCCCGGAGCTGTGGGAGCGGCTTGCGGATATGAAAAAGGCAGGGGAGATCATCTGCGAATATAACGACTGGCTGTGTAGATACTGCGCCGTCTTTGGGATCCGGTATGTGGATTTCCGCGGCAGCTTTAAAACCGCTGCCGGAGAGCCGGACAGGGCGCTCTATCTGGACGGAATCCACCCGAACGCCATCGGACACAGCATGATGGCGGCCCGGGTGGCAAAACTGATAAAAGAACTGGAGCAGGAAGTATGAAACAGGTATATCTTGAGCTTACGTCCACGGATCCGTTTTTCAATCTGGCGTGTGAGCAGTACGTTTTCGACTCACTGCCGCGGGACAGATCCTATCTCATACTGTGGCAGAATGACAATACCATTGTGATCGGCAAATATCAGAACACATATTCCGAGATCCATGCCGAATATGTAAAGCAGCATGATATAAAAATAGCCAGAAGGCTCTCCGGCGGCGGCGCGGTCTACCACGACCTTGGAAATCTGAACTATACCATTATTACCGATGCAGCCGACATGAGCGAGCTGAACATGAGAGCGTTCTGCGAGCCGGTTGTAAGGGCGCTGACCAAGATCGGCGTCAAAGCCGAAGTAAACGGAAGAAACGACATTACGATCAACGGGCTTAAATTCAGCGGAAACTCGCAGTACATAAAAAATGACCGGGTCATGCACCACGGCACCATCATGTTCGATTCCGATCTGGAGGTCGTGGGCAAGGCGCTGAATGTTGACGAGACGAAAATCAAGGCAAAGGGAATCAAATCCGTGCGCAGCCGTGTCACCAATGTCAGCGCATTCCTGCCGGATAAAAAGTGTACGCTGGAGGATTTTAAGGCCGCTCTCATCGGGGAGATCTTCTCCGAGAACCGCCCGGAGCAATATATACTGACAGAGGACGACTGCGCCGAAATTCAGCACCTGCGGGACAGCCGGTATGCAACCTGGGAATGGAATTACGGCTTTTCTCCGCAATGCACGGTGACACATAAAAAACGGTTTGAGGGCTGCGGAATGATAGAGGCAGGCGTTGAAATTGAGGAGGGAAAAATAAAGGATATTACTTTCTACGGCGACTTTTTCAGCTTCAGCGAACCGGCGCAGCTTGCCGAAAGGCTGAAAGGCTGCAGGCCCTGCGAGGAGGATTATGCGGAAATCCTGAAAGAGATCGACGCTTCCCGCTATTTCTGCGGCATCAACAACCGACAACTGATGGATCTGCTCTTGTACTATTGAAAAAAATATCGGGCTGCCTTCAAGAGGCAGCCCGATTTGGCTTTCCGCATCATTCGGTAAAGGTATTCCCACTGAGTTCCAGCAGATCCTGCGGCGTGAGCAGCTTTCCCTTGAAATCACTGCCGAAGGACATGGTGGTATGCTGGTGTATGATGTTGAGGGCGGCAATGGTATCGTGCCTTTCCAGACAGTCGATAAGCTCAAGGTGCTGCTGAAGACCGTCGGCCAGCGTGTCCGGAGAGGATATGTGCAGAGCCTGCCAGAGCCGTACAATCAGGTCTGTGCGGTAGTGCAGATTGCAAAGGATTCGGTTCCCGCTGAGCTCATAGATTTTCTGGTGGAACTGTGCGTCCAGACTGTGCCGCATGGGGATGTCGCCCCGGTTGTTTGCCTCGATGCATGCATTGGCAAGCGCGCGAAGCTGGTCAATATCCTTCAGACTGACGTTGTAAATCGCCAGCGGCACGGCAAGCTGATCGTGCTGCCAGCGGACGAAGGCAAGGTCCTGAATCATCTGCTGATCCATTTCAATTACAGTTGCCGGATGATTGGGCTCCAGTTTGACAAGCCCGTCCCATGACAGACGCAAAACAGCCTCGCGAATGAGCGGCCGGCTTACCCCAAGCTCCTCGGAAAGCTGGGCTTCCGGAATTTTATCCCCTGGGGCAAGCGCAAGAGACAGTATCTTGTCGCGGATGCTCTCGTAAATGCGCTCTTTCAGACCTGTATCTCCCGTTTTTGACATGGTGATCTCCTTCCTGTGAACCGATATTCTAATATTAAATGAAAAATCCTCAAAAAACAACTGCTTTCAATCATATCTGTTGACTTTCCGGGAGAAATCATTATAATGAATATATAATTATAAGCGAATTTTATAATTATTTTTTGTGACCACTTTTATAAAATTACAACATAGTATTATGGAGGTATTTAAAGTGAGCCTGAAGGAAAACGAAGCGCTTGCGGTTCAGATGTATACGAATATGTATAAGATCCGCAGATTCGAGGAAGAAGTGTTCGAGCTTTACAAACGGGGACTTGTGCCGGGCCTTGCTCATCTTTACATAGGGGAAGAGGCAGTGGCGGTGGGCGCCTGCGCGGCCATCGGAGAGAACGACTTTTTGAGCAGCACACACCGCGGACACGGCCACCTTGTGGCAAGAGGAGCGGACACCAGGAAAATGATGGCTGAAATTCTGGGCAAAGAGACCGGCTACTGCTGCGGCAAGGGCGGTTCCATGCACATCATGGACATGAGTCTCGGCATTCTGGGCGCAAACGGCATTGTAGGCGGCGGCATCCCCATTGCGACCGGCGCAGGCTACAGCTGCAAGTACCGCGGAACCGATCAGGTCGTCCTCTGCTTCTTCGGCGACGGCGCCTCCAACGAAGGAACTTTCCATGAGAGCATCAACATGGCGGCTGCCTGGAATCTCCCTGTTATATACATTATTGAAAATAATCTTTACGGCATCTCGGTCAGCGTCAACCGTGTCACAAAAGAGCATGACCTGGCAAGGCGTGCAGTGGGCTACGGAATTGACGGTTATACCATAGACGGTAACGACGTGGAGCTGGTTTATGAAACGGTCGGCAAAGCGGTGGAAAAGGCGAGAGCCGGCGGCGGTCCGTCCATCGTGGAGTGCAAGACCTACCGTCATTACGGACACAACGGCGGCGATAACGGCGCTTATCGTCCCGACGGTGAGCTGGATTTCTGGAAGAGCCGTGACCCGCTGAAGCTCTTCCGTGAAAAGGCCTATCTTCCCGAAGAGAAGCTTGCTGAAATCGAAGCAGAGGTCGACAAAGAGATCGCTGAGGCCTGCCAGTTTGCCATTGACAGCCCGTATCCCGACGCAAGCGAGCTGATGAAGGGTATCTTCTACGAAAACTGAGGGGGATATGACAATGAGAAAAATTTATTATCGTGATGCAATCCGCGAAGCCCTGGACGAGGAAATGGAAAGAGACCCGATGGTCATGCTCATCGGCGAGGATGTGGGCCCTAACGGCGGCACTTGGAAGGAAAATGCAGGTCTGTGGGAAAAATACGGCGACCTGCGCCTCAAGGATTCTCCCATCAGCGAATCCGGCTTTGTGGGCATGTGTGTGGGCATGGCTCTCACGGGTATGCGCCCCATTGCAAAGGTCATGTTTTCCGACTTTATGCTGGTTGCAATGGATCAGATTGTAAATCAGATGGCAAAGATCACCTATATGTCCGGCGGACAGAAGCCTGTCCCCATGGTGCTGCGCACCACAATAGGTCTGGGACGCGCCAGCGCCGCCCAGCATTCCCAGAGTCTCAACTCTATTCTGGCTTATTTCCCGGGACTGAAAATCGCAATCCCCTCCGACGCCTATACTGCCAAGGGACTGCTGAAGTCCGCCATCCGGGACAATGACCCGGTTGTGGTGGTGGAGCACCGTATGGCGTACAGCCAGATGTTCGATATGCCCGACGACGGGGATGAAAATCTCCTGATCCCTTTCGGCAAGGCTGCTGTTGTGCATGAGGGCACGGATCTGACAATCGTTGCGACCTCCACCATGGTAGGCAAGAGTGTAAACGTGGCAAAGCATCTGGAAAAAGAGGGCGTGAGCGTCGAGGTAATCGATCCGCGTACCATAAAGCCCCTTGACCGGGAGACCATCATCAAATCCGTCAAAAAGACCGGCAAGCTGCTGCTGGTGGATGAAGGATATACCAGCTACGGTATCACCGGCGAGATCGGATTTTCCATTATGCAGGATGTATTCTATGACCTTGAGGCACCTATGATGCGCCTGTGTGCACCCGATGTTCCCGTGCCCTTCAGCCCCGTGCTGGAAAAGATGGTCGTTCCCAATGAGAACATGATTCTTGAAGCAGCAAGAAAAATGCTCTGATATTCGGAGGAAGATAGAATGGCAAAAGTAATTATCATGCCCAAGCTCGGTTTCACGCAGGAAGAGGGACAGCTTGTCAAGTGGTATAAAAATGTTGGCGACAAGGTCAGCAAGGGCGAAGCCTTTTTTGATGTGCACACCGATAAAAGCGTTGTGGCGGTTGAAGCGGCCGAAAATGGCACCGTTCTGAAAATCGTTGTGCAGCCGGATACCACCGTCCCCGTGTTCACTCCGGTGGCAGTGGTAGGCGAGCCGGGCGAGGATGCAGACGCGGTGCTGAAAGCACATGTTATGGATGTGGCCCCGGACGCAGCGATCAAGGCCGATTTTGACAGCGAGCCGGAGAGGGAGACACCGCCGGAGAGCAAAACCGTCTCCACAAGTGAACTGAAGCTGACGCCGAAGGCCAGAAAGCTGATCAAGGATGAGGGCTACGACATCGAGTCCATAGCAAAAATAAAAGGCACGGGCTTTGAGGGCGGCATCACCGCAAAGGATATCAAGGCATCGCCTCTCGCCCGAAAGATTGCAGAGGCCTCCGGGGTGGATCTGACCCAGGTAAAGGGTACAGGCATAAACGGCAAGATCATGAAGAGCGATGTGGCGAATGCGGCTGCCGCTTTCGCTGCGTCTTCCGATGAGAAGAGAGTTGCGGGTACCGCTCCCTATGCGGGAGTCCGCAAAATCATCGGCGACCGCCTTTCCGAGAGCAAGTTCACAGCGCCTCACCTGTACTTCACCGATGCAGTGGATACCACCAAAATGACGGAGCTGCGCGCAAAGATAAATGCCAGGGGCGATATCAAAATCGCCGTCTCCGACATCCTTATCATGGCGGCAAGCAAGGCTCTGCGCAAATATCCCGAAATCAACTCCTCTCTGGTGGGCGATAAAATCGTCACCTATGAGAGCACCAATATCGGCGTGGCAGTGGCAGGCGACAACGGACTGATTGTCCCGGTCGTGAAGAATGTGCAGGATAAGACCATCTCCCGTGTCGCGGCAGAGAGCAGAGATCTCATCTCCCGCGCAAAGATCGGAAGGCTTTCCCCCAGTGAATATACCGGCGGTACCTTCTCCATTTCCAACCTGGGTATGTTCGGAATCGATAATTTCACCGCCATCATCAATCCTCCCGAGTCCGCCATTCTGGCTGTCGGCTCCGTGAAAAAAACTCCCGTCGTGATTACAAACGATGAGGGCGAGGATGAGATCGCGATCAGGCCCATGATGAACATCACGCTGTCCGTTGACCACCGTATCATCGATGGCCTGCTGGCGGCCCAGTTTGTCGGCTACCTCAAGAGCCTCCTGGAAGACCCGATCAGCATCCTGCTTTGAGGTATCGGATATGGCTTACGATTATGATGTAACCGTTATCGGCGGAGGCCCCGGCGGCTATGTAGCCGCCATACGCGCCGGAAAACTGGGAAAGAAAACCTGCCTTATCGAAGCAGACAAGCTGGGAGGAACCTGCCTCAATGCGGGCTGTATTCCGGCAAAAACCTTTGTGAAGAGTGCAGAGCTTCTCCGGGAGCTGCACCGGGCGGAGAGCTTCGGCCTTACAGGTTCCGATTTTGACAGGGCCGCTGTGGATATGAAAAAGCTGGTTCAGAGAAAACAGGCCGTGACCAGACAGCTGGTGGGCGGCATAAACTCCCTGCTCCTGGGCAACCATGTCACGATAAAGCATGCTGCGGCAGCCTTTGAAGATGCCCATACGGTTGTGGCGGACGGGCAGAAAATTACCTCCGAATATTTCATTCTGGCCACAGGTTCGGAGAATTTCATTCCCTCCTCCATAAAAATCGAGGGCGAGAACACCATTCTTACCAATGTGGAAATCCTTGACCTTGATCAGACCCCTGCGTCCATGACCGTGCTTGGCGGGGGCGTTATCGGCATCGAATTTGCCTATATTATGAACAGCTTTGGCTGCAAGGTAACCGTAATAGAGATGACAGACCGGATCTTGCCGATGGTGGATGAGGAAATTTCCGCCATGTCAAGGAAACGGCTTGAAAAAGACGGCGTAAAATTCTATCTGAACGCAAAAATCAGCAGAATCTGCGACAACACCGTCTTCTTCCGGCAGGACGGCGAAGAAAAATCGGTAAAGTCCGGGACGATTCTTGCCGCGCTGGGCAGAAAGCCGAACATTGACGGTCTCAATCTGGAGGCCATCGGCGTTCATACGGAGAACAGAGCCGTGGTGTGTGACAACACCCTGCAGACGACGGTTCCCAATATCTACGCGGTGGGCGACATCAATGGGAAGATGATGCTTGCGGGTACGGCATCCCATGAGGGGATTACGGCGGCAAACAATATCTGCGGCAGCTGCGAAGAAGTAAACTACAATATGATTCCCTCCTGCGCGTACATGGTCCCCGAAATTGCATGTGTCGGTCTTACCGAGGCGAAGGCTCGTGAACTCTACGGCGATAGCATCAAGGTCGGCAGATTTCCTGCGTATGCCAACGGCCGCTCCCTGACCGAGGGCGAAACAGACGGCATGTTCAAAGTCATTGTGGATAGCCGGTTCGGCGAAGTCCTTGGCGTCCACCTGTACGGCAACCATGTTACGGAAATGATCTCTGAATTTGCCCTGGCCATGAGCGCGGAGGCCGGCGCGGATGAGATTCTGAAAATTACCCACCCACATCCGACGGTAAACGAGTCTTTGGGTGAGATGGTAATGTCCGCATGGGCTGGCGGTGCCATTCACAGCATGTAAAGGGAAAACCGCCGCCGGTTTCAAGGGGCTGCCTCAGCGCTCTATAATTCCTATAAAATTACAATTGATTGTTCCATAATAATTCTGGAGAACTGCATATTTCGGCAATTCTCCAGAATTTTTTGTGCCTGTATGGGATCGGGCCGGCGTATCCGTCGGTCTAAAAAGTATAAGGCCAAAGGTTGGGACATATAATATCAGGGGTGATGTACATGAAAAAGCATTTGAAGTGGCAGAAACTTGCCATATGCATCCTGATACCGCTGGCAGTGGGGGGACTGTCTGCATGGCTCTCCCGGGACGGAATGATGTACTATGAGAACCTGTATAAACCGCTGCTGGCTCCGCCGGGCTGGGTTTTCCCGGTGGCCTGGACGCTGCTGTATATCCTGATGGGCATCGCAAGCTGCCTTGTGTACTGCGGCGACGCCTCACAGCCCAGAAAAAAACGGGCGCTGACCGTGTACGCCGTGCAGCTTGGCGTGAACTTTGTCTGGCCGCTGCTGTTTTTCCGCTTCGGCCTGTTCTGGCTGGCGTTCTTCTGGCTGCTCCTGCTCTGCATTCTCGTCTGGGCCTGCATGGTCATGTTCCGCTACATCCTGCCGAAAGCCGGAAACCTGCTGCTGCCGTACCTGCTGTGGCTGCTCTTCGCAGTCTATCTGAATCTGGGCGTGTGCCTTCTCAATTGAGACCACGCCCCTTCAAAAAAACCAAATTTTTACTATTTGCAGGAAACCGAAAAACCAGCTATACATTTTCTCTGCCTGTGTCTAAACGACCGGTTCAAAAATCACAATAATTTTTGATTTTTTGTATTATTTGAACTAAAAAATTCTTTTTTTTTGGGTTCTTCTTGCATATTCAGCATGAACATGTTAAAATGTTAATGAATAATTCGGCCTGAAAACTGGTTCACGGCAAGGGGGAATGTATATGGATAATAAGGCCAAGATCATCACGGTGGCAGGCAAAGGCGGAGTGGGAAAAACTTCGATCTGTGCATCCATCGTAAGACTTCTTGTGGAGAAATATCCGGACAAGAAAATTCTTGCGATAGACGCCGATCCCGCTGTAGGACTGTCTGTTGCTCTTGGCGTTGATGTTAAGCTGACGCTGGACGATATACGCATGAGTATAGTTGACAGTGTAGAGAACGGGGATACCAAGGAGGCGCTTGAGCTTCTCAGCGAGGCACGGTTTCGGATTTTCGACGCGCTGGTGGAGATGCCGGGCTTTGCGTTTTTGGCGATCGGCCGTCCGGAGAGCTCCGGATGCTACTGCAAGGTCAACTCTTATCTGAAGGAAGTGATCGGTATCCTGGCCAACAGCTTTGACTATGTGGTCATTGACGGTGAGGCGGGGATAGAACAGATCCAGCGACGTGTAATGGAAAAGGTTACCCATCTGCTGTTGATCACAGATCAGAGCAAAAAGGGCATACAGGTCATCACAACCATCAAGCAGGTGGCGGACGAGCTTATCGGATACGACAGGATAGGTGCCATCGTAAACCGTATGACCAATCCGGAACTGAAAGACATGATGCAGATCCCCGGTGTGGACATACTCTCTTTTATCCCCGCAGACAGCACTTTTGCCGCAAATGAAATCAGAGGCAAAACCGTTCTGGAGCTGCCAGCGGATTCTGTCATGCTCAACGGAGTGGAGGAAGCACTCCGAAAAATAGAAATACTTTAAAAAGAGGTGTATCATTTGAAAGATCTTAAGCATCTGATCTACTTTGAAAGTCTGCTTGAGAATGCTGACAATGAGCTTGTAAGAAAAGCCCAGGAGGATGGCGGTATCGCCCTGGGCTATACCTGCTTCCACATACCGGAGGTCCTGCTCAATGTGGACAACTGCTTCTCAGTAAGACTCCGCGCTCCCAATACCGGCTCTATTGATATCGCTACATATTACATGTCCAACTATACCTGCGAATATGCAAGAGCCCTGCTGGAGCGTGCAATCGAGGGTGGCTACCAGTTTCTGGACGCTCTCATCGGCGTTGACGCCTGCTCCATGATGAACCGCTCTATGGAGCATTTCGAGATTCTGAATGTCAACACCAAGCCCAACTTCTTCGTTACCCACGCCGACATGCCTTACAAGATCACAGACTATACGCTGGATTCCTATGTAAAGCAGATGCGCCTGCGTGTGCTGGACAGACTGACCGAGGTATTCGGCGTAGACACCTCTGACGCCGCAATCCGCAAGGCTGTTGCCGAGCACAACGAGGTTTGTAGCATCATTTCCGAGATCAGTGAGATGCGCAAGGCCGACAATCCTGTCATCACCGGTTATGAGTTCCATGTGCTGAACCTAGTCACCTATACCTGCCCCAAGGCTCTCATTCTGCCCTACCTGAGAGAGACTCTGGAGGAGCTGAAAACCCGTAAGCCCGACAAGAAGCCCGCCTTCCGTGCCCGTGTGGCAATCGTCGGCTCCGAGATCGACGACCCCAGCCTGACCAAGCTTATCGAGGGCTGCGGTGCTCTGGTGGTATCCGACCGTTACTGCTTCGGCTCCACTCCCGGCCGCGAGATCATCGAGCTCAAGGACGACGAGGACGCCCTGCGTCAGATCTGCCTGCACTACATGGAGGTCTCCGAGTGCGCCCGTTACATCTCCGACGAGAAGGTGCTCCAGCGCCGCGAGACTGCCGACAGACTGGCAAAGGAATACAGAGCAGAGGGCATCATTTACGAACAGATGAAGTATTGCGACTACTGGGGCTTCGAGCGTGCTCTGGCAAGCCACGTTATGCATGATGAGTACGGCTGGCCCGTGCTGAGTATCGACAGGCTGTACAACAACGGCAACTCCGGTCAGCTCCGCACCCGTGTACAGGCCTTTGTGGAATCCCTTGAGATCAAACGCATTCACAAAGAGGAGGGTAAGAAGTAATGGCAAGAACTCCTAAATATCCCAATCCCGCCTTCTGGCGTGCAAAGGACAATATAAAGCTGAAAGATCAGCTTGAAAACCTGAAAGAGATCGGCGGTATCGTAGTCGATATGGTCAAGGAGACCGACTTCAAGGCCTACGGTAAGACCCAGTTGGGCAAGCTGAAAGCCGATGGTCAGCGTGTCAAAGACGAGTTCAAAGAATTTATGGCATACAGCCCCGACGAGAAGAAGGATGTCATCCTCCACGGCGAAAAGCGTCTGGGCCGCCTGTACAGAGCCGGCGATATGGCCACTGTCCGCCGCGAGTGGCGCGGCATCAAGGACACCGCTTATGACTTCTATGAGTGGGCTCATATGTGGGGCATGCTCCTGATGACCTTCTCCAAGGATCTGATCCCCGCACTGAACGGTATGCTCTACTACCGCTGGTACGTGTCCTATTTCTGCTGCCACGGCTTTATGGACAAGTGCCTGATGGGTATGCGCGGCAGCAACCTGCGCATGAGCCACCTGGTAACTTTCGATATCTTCCGTTATGTTGCTGAAAACCTGGTGTTCCTGTCCAAGTGCGACGCCAAGAACGGCAACAGCGAAGAGCTGAACAAGAAGGTCGTTCTCTTTGACGAGATGACCATGGGTCAGATCATGGCCGGCTTCCCCGACCTGCTGGGTATCCCTTATCAGCTCCTGCCTGTGTTTCTGGTGTCTGAGATCGACCAGCTCACCTGCGTGCCTTACATAGACGCCGTTGAGTCCTACGGTCTGCCTTCCGACACCTGCCCCGTTCCCTCCTCCGAGTGCGGTGCCATCGTTGTGGACGCTCTGCCTCACATGGGCAGCTGCTTCATCTCCAGCTCCATGCCCTGCGACGGCTCCACCATGGCATCCTCCTATATGGCTCGCCGCTTCCCCGATCTGCCTGTCTTCCACCTGTGCTTCCCCGTCCGCTACTACGACGAGGAGACCGTCCAGATGGGTGCCGAGGATATCAAGGCCTGCATCAAGTTTGTTGAGGACATCACCGGTGCAAAGTGGAACTGGGATGCTTACTTCAAGCAGATCAAACGTTTCAACCAGGAGACGCTGCTGGAGCTTGAAAAGTGGGAGATCAACAAGTCTGCAAATCCGCAGTTTGTCGGCCCTGCCTATGAGCTGTTCCGCAAGTGGAACTACGAGATGGACGGCGGCGCAGATCCCCGTACGCTCAAGACCATGGAGAAGGTCAACAAGATCCTGCACAAGGCTTATGAGAACAAGGAAGAGCCCTGGCCCGGCAAGATGAAGTACCGCGCCATCGTCTGGTCCTGCCCTGCTCACTACTATGCAAACTTCTCCAACTGGGCTGCTAACTGCTGGGGCATCAACGTCCTGGTAGAGATGGAGTCCCTGAACTTTACCAAGATGCTGGAGACCGAGGACAAGGAAGAGGCTATGCGCGACCTGGCCCGCCTGTACGAGCGTATGGTTATGCGCCGTCACACCAACGGCGGTTACCAGAACGTGGTAGACGAGCTGTGGCGCCAGTGCGAAGCCTGGAATGTTCACCTGATCATCATGTATCAGAACGTGGCCTGCAAAAACATGGCTACCGTTCAGGGCCTTCTGGACGAGCAGGGACGTCAGCGCGGCTACGACCTGATCTGGGTCGAGCACGACCTGATGGATCCCCGTACTGTTTCCCGCCGCACCATGCGCGACAAGGTGAGCGCTTATATGCGCACCGTAAAGCAGGCTGAGCCTGTTGATCCGTCCCTGGTCGATTTTGAGGACGACATCTGCATGTAATTGCGAAAAGCAAACATGCCGGCGGCATGTTTGCCGCAATTATCGCAGGCGCTATGCTCCGAGGATGGTAACGATTGACTATCCCGTGGGGATGGCTCTGATAAGACATATTAAAAATACATAATGGAGGAATAACATAATGAAATACTTCGGCGGTTGCGACGTAGGATCCACCTACACCAAGGCAGTAATACTTGACGAAAACGGCAAAATGGTAGCAGATACCACCATCCGCAGCAAGATCAATTCCGAGGCTTCCGCAGTGGCAGCGATGGACGATGTTATTGGACAGGTTCCCGAACTGAATAGCTCCAAGGATCTGGTTTACCTGATCGGTACCGGCTACGGCCGCAACAAGGTTCCTTTCGCAGATGAGAACATCTCCGAGATCTCCTGCCACGCTATGGGCGTTCACGTGACCAATCCCGACGTTAAGGCCATTATTGATATCGGCGGCCAGGACGTCAAGGGCATCAGCATCGACACCGACGGCACGGTCAAGAACTTCGCCATGAACGACAAGTGCGCCGCAGGTACCGGCCGCTTCTTCGAGGCAATGGCACGTTCCTTCGAGATGAGCCTGCCCGAGTTCTCCAAGCTCTCCCTGAGCGCAAAGAACGTGATCCCCATCACTGCTCAGTGCACCGTTTTCGCAGAGTCTGAGGTTATCACCCTCGTTGGTGAGGGCAAGGCTATGGACGAGATCGCAGCAGGCATTGAGATGGCAGTTGCAAAGCGCTGCTTCGTTATGGCCAAGAAGGCCGGCGCCACTGACAGCATCACTCTGACCGGCGGCTGCGCAAAGAACGACGGTCTGAAGGAGGCTATTGAGCACGTTCTGAAGCTGAAGGTTGTCAACCTGAAGACCGACCCCCAGCTCATGGGCGCTCTGGGTGCTGCTGAGTATGCTCGCCAAAAGGGTCTTGCAAAGAAGTAATTATCGTATATAATTACATTAAACCCATTAAAGAAAGGAGCATATTCTCAATATGTGCAAAGTTCTCAAGAAACTGTTAAAGGTGCTTCTTATTACGGTCGGTGTACTGTTTGTGGTTTATTTCTGGAATCTGGATCAGAAGTTGATGTCATGGCTGTACATGCGTGTCAATGAAATATTTGACCGCAAGAAAGTCGACCTTAAATTCTAAAATATGGAGCTATATAATTCCTTAATTAAAGACAGCAATGCGCTGCTTGAAAAGGGCAACCCCAAAGTCTGGGATTACAGAGCGGGCGATGCCTGGAAAGATATCGGCTCCAGCGAGCTGGTGCTCCAGAAGGATGCGGCCTATGAGCTGGGCGCCATGGGCAAGGGCTCCGCAAACTATGTGCTGTTCACCTCCAATCCGGATTTTGTGAACAAGGATCAGACCCTGCTCTACGGACAGGATCTGCGCGAGATCAAGGGCGAGGCTGACTTTGCCCGTATCGTGCTTCTCCGGGTGGGTATGATAGACGGCGACGACGAGGCCGTTTACAGAACGCTGAAGGATATCGAGTTTGCAAAGTACCATGTCTATCCCGAGGGCTACATGGTGCGTATGTCTCCCGAATCCTACCGGGAACAGGTCCGCGTCAGCAAGCAGGTACTGAAAAAGGGCATCAGCTTCAGAAATATCGGCGCAAATTACATAGAGGCCTATAAGAAAGACCCCAATGTGCTCAGCGCCACGGTGATCTTTGTCACCGCACCGGGCTATGACTACGAGGCTATGAAGAAGATAGCCAAGAAGGCAAACGACGTGACCGGCACTCTGACGCATATCCTTGAGGGTCTGCCCACGGACTGCTCCGTGTGCTCGCTGAAGGATATCTGCGACGAGGTGGAGGGCATGAAGGAACTGCACTTCGGCGTAGGCGACAAGGGCAAGCATTGAACCGGAAAAAAGACAGGATGGATTCTTCCATCCTGCCTTTTTGTTTTCGCCCCGGAGTACGGATATTTTCCCCCGGACATGCATATACATGGTATGGGGGTGAAAACATGCCATACGAGGAAATCAAAAAAGTCCAGCAGCGGCCCCACGGACTGACCATGGAGGGCCGGGAAAAAATGAGCATCAGCGGTGTGGACGACGTATCCGGCTTTGACGAGAATATGATCGTGCTGACCACGTCACAGGGGGATCTGAACATACACGGTCAGGGCCTGCATATCGATAAAATCGATCTGGATGCCGGGGAGCTGGAGCTTCGGGGCAGAATACAGGAACTGAGCTACGACGAGCCGGTGCAGTCAGGATCGCTGTGGTCAAAGCTGTTCGGTTAGCATGGAGATAAGCCTTGAAGTGCAGTCGCTGCGGCTGCTGTTGGCTCTGCTGCTGGGCGCGGGCACGGGACTGCTTTACGACGTCCTGCGCCCCATCCGCAGGGCCTCCGGAAAAGTCGCGGCGGCAATACTGGACGCCCTGTTCTGTCTGCTGGCGGGAACAGGGCTTTTCCTCTTTGCCATGGGGGCAGGGGATGGCCGTCTGGGACAGTGGGAGCTGTGCGCCGCGCTGCTGGGTTTTCTGGCCTATCTGCACTTTCTCAGCCGTTTTATCCTGCCGGTGCTGGAATTCGCTGCCGGTACTGCCGCCTCCGAACTGGCGCTGTGCAAAAAAAGTTTAAAAAAATTTTTACATTTTACAAAATTTATCTTCCAAAAACTTCATGAATGTTTTATTATTAAAAGGTAAATGGTTTTTTGCGTGAAATACCTGAAAGGAGCTTATGCAAAACAGAGAAACCATTGTACGCATTGTGCTTGTGACGCTGATGATCTATGCGCTTTTCAGCTTCGCCTCCGCAAGACGGGAACTGGAACAGACCCGGCAGACTGCCCTGATGCTGGAGGAAGAATATGAGGGTCTTACGGAGGAAAACCGGCAGCTCAGGGAGCGACTGGAGTCAGGTAGCGACGACGAGACGATAGAAGCCATGGCGCGGGAGCGACTGGGACTTGTCATGCCGGGGGAGACAGTTTTTTATTTTACGACAGACAGAGAGGGTTAAGCAATGGCATTGGAAGTTGGAGCGGTAGTTGAAGGTAAGGTGACAGGAATAACCAAGTTTGGCGCGTTTGTGGCGCTGCCGAATGGAAAGAGCGGGCTCGTTCACATATCGGAGGTGGCAAACGCCTTTGTCGCCGATGTGCACGACCACGTCCAGATGGGGCAGACCGTGAAGGTGCGGGTTTTAAGCATCAGCCCCGAGGGTAAAATCAATCTGTCTATGAAGCGGGCGGAGGAAAATCCCGCCCCGGCAAGAGGAGCCTCATACCGCAGGAGCGCCCCGCCCAGACAGGAGCAGGCACCGAAGCCCAATCCTGAGAGAGTGGCGGCTGACCCTCCCTCCAACGATCAGGCCTTCGAGGACAGACTGAAAAAATTCATGCAGGAGTCTGACAGCCGCATTGCGGACAACCGCATGTATTCCGACCGCCCCCGCCGCAGGGGGAGAAGATGAGACTGCCGGAAAACCGGCAGACCGCAAGACAACGGGAAGGAAAGCCCGGTGAAAGAAAGCCGGGAAGGTTGCCTTTCCCGTCCAATAATACTGTTTTTTCATAAAACCCTTTGGTTTTATGAAAAAGGAATCGCCTGACGGCGCTTCCCTTTTGCGGAAGATCGCCGCAAAAGTCGTCTCATACAGTTCTTAACGCACCTGCGGTGCTATAAAAAGGTTTTCAACCTTTTTCATAAGAACTGGTATAAAGTGTCTTTTTTGAATTTTCCCAAACGTTTAAAAAGGCAAACAGCGTGTTGAAAATAAAACCGCGTCATGTTCAGGAGGAAGAGATATGACGAATTTCAGTGAGCTTTATCAGAGCAGACTGACCACGGCTCAGGAACTGGCTCTCCGGGTGGAGAGCGGCTGGACGCTGGGCATGGACACCGCCCTGTCCCAGACCCCGGCGATTATCAGCGCCATCGCGGAGCGGGCCAAAAAGGATGAGCTTTGCGGCGTGAAGGTGCAGACTCTGCTGGATGCCTATCCCTTCGAGTTTTATACCGACAGCAGCCTTTCCGGCAAAATGAACGGCGTGTCCTGGTTCTCCAGCGGCTATGCCCGCAAGGCTGTGAACGAGGGCTACGCGGACTTTATCCCAAACTATTACCGGGATATCCCCAAACTCATCCGCAGCTTTTATGCATACGACGCCTGCTGCCTGTCCGTCTCGCCTATGGACAAGCACGGCTATTTCAGCCTGGCTGCTGACAGCTCTTACAGCGAGGCCATGATCAGCAAGGCAAAGCGCGTCTTCATTGAGGTAAACAAATACCAGCCCAGAGCCGTCTGCGGCGGCCAGATCCATATCAGCCAGGTGGATGCCATCGTGGAAAACGACCACCCCCTGCCGGTACTGTCCCCTGCGAAGCTGGACGAAATCAGCGTGACCATCGGCAACCTTATTGCCGAGCAGATTCCCGACGGGGCTTGCATCCAGCTGGGCATCGGCGCCATCCCCGACGCCACCGGCATGGCGCTGAAGGCAAAGCACGACCTTGGTATCCACACGGAGATGTTCACCGACTCCATGGTGGAGCTGATCGAGTGCGGCGCCGTGAACAACAGCAAAAAGCAGATTCACCGGGGCAAGAGCGTCACCACCTTCGCTTACGGCTCCCAGCGTATCTACGACTACATCGACGATAACCCGGCCATCGCCATCATGCCGGTGGACTATGTGAACGACCCCAACGTCATCTGCCTCAACGACAACATGATCTCCATCAACGCCGCTCTGGAGGTGGACCTGTGGGGACAGGTCTGCGCGGAGAGCGTGGGGACAAAGCATATGTCCGGCTCCGGCGGGCAGATCGACTATGTACGCGGCGCCTGCCAGTCCAAAGGCGGCAAGAGCTTTATCGCCTTTACCTCCACGGCCAAGGGTGGCACTATCAGCAAGATCAAGCCCATTCTGACCCCCGGCGCGGTGTGTACCACCAGCAAGAACGATGTGGATTACATCGTCACCGAGTACGGCCTTGCCCACCTGAGAGGGCAGAGCCTTGCGGAGCGGGCAAAGCAGCTGATCGCCATTGCCCACCCGGATTTCCGGGACGAGCTGACCTTCGAGGCCAAAAAACGGGGCATTATGATTTAAATCATAACAATCGCCGCCCGAAAGTGCGATGTTCTTAACGGATGATCGAATAACAAAACAAGGGATGCCTGCACAGCCTCGGGTGAGAGTCGTGCAGGCATTTCTTATACTGTTTTTTATAAAACCGTTTGCTTTTATGAAAAAGGAATCGCCTAACGGCGCTTCCCTTTTGCGGAAGATCGCCGCAAAAGTCGTATCACACATGTTTCCGTTCAGAACATGAAGCAGAAGGACGGCGATTTTTTCAGGTTTTGCGGTAGAGGGTATAGCCGCAGCGGCATTTGATATGAATTTTCCCCTTGCCCTTTGGCACTCTGAGTATGGTGCCGCAGCCGGGACACCTGAAAAAGCAGAAATCCTTGCGCTGGGCCCGGCGTTCTTTGGCGGCCCGGCGGCTACGCTTGCCCTTTTCCAATAGGGCCAGAAAAGCATTGTTCTCCGTCTCCCGCTGTTCAAGTTTTCGGGAAAAGGCCCGGACAAAACAGAAGATCACCATCATCAGGCCAAGCCATGTGAAGAGGATGCTGAATACGCCCTTGAGGAAATTGGCAGTCAGCACCGACAGCAGCAGAAATGCCAGCCCAAGCCAAAAAAGGGCCTTGGAAAATTCGTCCATGCCCTGTCTGCCCGAAAAGATTCTGCGTAATTTTTCTCTCATGCCCTCGCTCCGATTTTTTTGATTTTTAATTTATTTTAAGTTTATGGACTTCAAGTGTCAATAGGCTTCAACGAAAGTTTACAAAACGTACACGCCAAGATATTTTTGGCAGTCGGATAGGTACTTGAACCTTTGGCGCTAAGGTGATAAAATAAGACGATATTGACTTTGGGAGGACTTTTTTATGATTGCAATCGGCAGTGACCACGGCGGCTTCGCCTTGAAAGCGGAGATTATGAGGCACCTTGAAAAAAGAGGCTTTACCTATAAGGACCTCGGCACTTACAGCGAGGCCAGCTGCGACTACCCGGTATACGGCAAGGCAGTGGCAAAGGCTGTGGCTTCCGGAGAGTGTGAACTCGGCATCGTCATCTGCGGCACCGGCATCGGTGTATCCATCACCGCAAACAAGGTCCCCGGCATCCGCGCCGCCCTCTGCGGGGACTGCTACTCCGCTCAGGCCACAAGAGAGCACAACGATGCCAACATTCTGGCTCTCGGCGCCAGAGTCACAGGGTCGGGGCTTGCACTGAAGATTGTGGACACCTTCCTTGATACCCCTTTTTCCGGGGATGAGAGGCATGTCCGCCGCATCTCCATGATAGAAGATTAGGCCTTGTTTGAAAAATAGGCAATGTGTCCAAGGGCGAGGGATTTTTTCGCCAGAGGAAGCTGAGAAATCGCCGCTATACTTTGTGTATCGCAAGATTTCGAGGCAAATTATGGCGGAAAAAGACCCGCCATTTGGGTATGTTGACGTTTTTCAAACAAGCCCTAATACCAGTTCTTATGAAAACGGTTAAAACCGTTTTATAGCGCGAATCGCGTTAAGTTTTTATGAGACGTAATACTGTTTTTTCATAAAACCAAACGGTTTTATGAAAAAAAGGTATCAGACTATGCTCCCGGGAGGGATCGATTTGGCAAAATATAAGGAATTTTATAAAGGTCGCCGCAAGCGCAGAAACTATGTTTTCATCCCCACGGCCATCCTGCTGGGTCTTATTGCGCTGACGCTGGTGTCATTTTACGGCATGCAGAAATACGCCGTCATCACCAAGGACAAGGTGGAGGTGAAGGTGCCTCTTCTGGGTCAGGACGAGAACACCGTCATCGATGCCGAGGGCAACGAGATGACAGTATTCGAACAGGTGGATGCCCAGATCGTCTTTGATGACCCGGATTACTCCGATGTTGAGGCCGTGGCAGGGGAGAATGTGGAGCCCATACGGGCTATCTTCGTGCCCTATACGAACCTGAGCGCCGATAAGCTGGAGGAGTATGCAGCCCGACTCAATCAGGGCAACGCCCTTGTACTGGAGATGAAGCCAAGGCAGGGGACGCTGATGTGGAATTCCCAGTCCAGCGTGGCGACGAACTACATGCTGAACGCCTCCGCACCTGCGGATACCCAGAGCCTTATCAGTACATTCCGGCAGAATCATCCCAATGTTTACCTTGCCGCTCAGATCAGCTGCTGTCTGGACGAGCTTTTCGCCTCTTACAGTACCACCGTCACCCTCAAGACCAGCTACGGCTCGGATTACCGGGACGATGAGGGCACCTGGCTGGACGCATACAGCACCACGCTGAGAACCTATATCGTGGAGTTGAGCCGGGAGCTGTACGACATGGGCTTTGATGAGGTAATCCTTGCGGATGTGGCCCACCCCACGATCCCGGAACCTGCGGAAGGGCAGGAGAAAGCCCAGCTTGTCTACACAAGAGAAATGTCCACTACGCCTACGCCGGTGAACGCGGTGTGCGGCTTTGCCGTCAGCGTTGCCGACCAGCTCTCTGACAGAACGGGTCTGCTGTCCATCTACTGTAATTCGCCCTATGCCCTTGTTCGGGACGACACCGACAACGGTCAGAACGCCATTTTGTTCATGAAGCTCTTTGACCGGGTGTATTATCCCACGGACAAGTATACCTATACCTATAACTTTACGGATATCCAGCCCAGTGTCACCATCGGCGATGCTCGATACCGCTTTGTGCCGGTGGTGCAGAACTATCTGCCGGACAACGCCTCCGAGGTCTCCTGGGTGCTGATCGACGTGGAAGAAGATTAAAAAACGGGGCTGTCTCATACTAGGGCTTGTTTTAAAAATACAGATGATTTGTCTTATTTTAACAAAACGGCAATAGCGCCAATGTAAACGAAAGCAGGGAACGAGGCATCGAGTTTGTCATTTTGAGCGTGCACAGCACGCGGGATTCTTGATTAAGCTTTTAATCAGGAATCAATATTACTTGGTGCCGAAGATACGGTCGCCTGCGTCGCCCAGACCGGGGACGATGTAGCCGTGCTCGTTCAGATGGTCGTCCAGAGCGGCAACATAGATATCCACATCGGGATGATCCTTCTGCATACGCTCCACGCCTTCGGGGGCGCCGATAATGCTCATCAGCTTGATGTGCTTCACACCGTCCTGCTTCAGGAAGGTGATGGCTGCGGAGGCGGAACCGCCGGTGGCCAGCATGGGGTCAACAACGATCACGTCGCGCTCCTGAATGTCGGGGGGCATCTTGAAATAGTACTTTACAGGCTCAAGGGTCTGAGGGTCGCGGAAAAGACCCACATGACCCACCTTTACGTTGGGCATCATGCTGACCATGCCGTCCACCATGCCGAGACCTGCGCGGAGGATGGGGACAACGGCCAGCTTCTTGCCGGCGATGCGGTGGCACTTGGCAACGGCGACGGGAGTCTTGATGTCAACCTCTTCAAGAGGCAGATCCCGGGTGGCCTCATAGCACATCAGCATTGCGATCTCGGAGACCAGCTCGCGGAATTCTTTCACGCTGGTCTTTTCATCACGTAGGATGGACAGTTTGTGCTGGATAAGGGGATGGTCGAATACGCATACTTTGCTCATATCTCGTTCTCCTTTTATATGAAAAAATTAAGAGTTGGCATGTTGTTCGGCGCTCAATCTCTCCTGCCGCTCCCGCTCCGCCTGAGAAAGACGGAGGTAGACCGGAAGAAGCTCATCTGCGCTGCAGGGTTCCTTGTCCATGGCCGCCATGGCAACGCCCCAGCCGTCCTGCCACAGCAGGTTCTCCGGGGCCATGCGGCAGGCTATGCCGTTTTCGTCAAAATATTTTTGGGTGATGGCGGCACCGTCTCCCACCAGAAAGACAGGGCCGTTCAGCTTTTTCACATCTTCCCTCAGCTCCGAGAGGGCGATGGGCCGGTCGGGACACAGGCGGACAGGTCTGCCGTCCCGAATCTCAAACAGAGCGTTATACACCTGGCTGCGCCTTGCGTCCATCACCGGGCAGATAAAGCCCCCGGCGGCAAGGCCGTGCCATGCCATGGCCTCCAGCGTGGAGACACCCACACAGGGCTTTTCTGCCGCCCAGGCCAGACCCTTCACCGTGGAGACCCCGATACGGATGCCCGTAAAGGAGCCGGGGCCGTGGGCCACGGCGATCACGTCCACATCCTGCAAACGCTGCTCCGCGTTTTTCAGCAGATCCTCCGCCATGGGGAGCAGGGTGCGGCTGTGGGTCAGGCCGCTGCACTGACTGTACTGGCTGACCAGATGCCCATCCCGACACAGGGCCACGGAGGCGGCCTTCGCCGAGGATTCAAACGCCAGAATCAGCATGCCTTCGCCCCCTCTATGCTTATTCTCCGCTCGTTGTCGGAGAGCTTTTCTATGCGTACCACAATCTCATCACCGAAAAAAGCGTCTTGTACCTTCTCGCTCCACTCCACGGCGCAGACCGCGTCCCGGTTCAGATAATCCTCCCAACCGATGTCAAACAGCTCGTCCGCGTCGGACAGGCGGTACATATCAAAGTGAATCAGCTCACGCTTGCCCAGATATTCATTTACAATGGTAAATGTGGGGCTGGATACCCGGCAGTCAAGTCCCATGCCCCGGGCCATGCCCCGGACAAAGGCGGTCTTGCCCGCACCCAGATCCCCGTACATGGCAACCACCGTGCCCCCGGGGAGTTCGGCTGCAAATTCGCTGCCTATCCGCTCGGTATCCTGTTCGCTTTTGCTTATATAGATCAATTCAGCGCTCCCTGTTCAAAAACCTTTCATAGATTATACAACAAAAGATTAAAAATTAGATGTATAATGATCTGGCGTTTCCGGGTGACCCGGGAAACGGTGCTTGCATAAATAATCCGCACTGCAAATATTATACCACCTTTAAGCCCATTGCGTAAAGAGCAATTATGTGATAAAATACTCCCTGTATGAATATTACATTTTGTCTATATCACAGCTTTTTCACCGAAAGGCGGTGCTTATCATAAAGAAAATAACCCCATACATAAAAACCTTTTTCCAAAGGGCGGATATCTTCCTGCTGGCGGTCTGTCTGATCTGTGCCTGCATGAGTGTCTACGCCGTATACATCGCCACCACCGGCCTTGCCGCGGCGGACTACGCCGACATCAACCCCACCAAGATGGTTATCGTTCAGATTTTTTCTGTCTTTCTGGGTCTGGTAGCCTATGTGATCTTTACCATTGTCGATGCGGATATTCTGGGCAGACAGTGGAGATCCCTGCTCATTGTCATCGGAGTGCTGCTGGTGGCTCTGATCCTCTTCGGACAGGACGACGGTACCGGCAACAAGAGCTGGATCCGCTTCGCCGGCATCGGTATACAGCCCTCTGAGGTCATCAAGGTCATCTACATCATTCTGTCCGCAAAGCTGATGTCTTATCTGAAAGAGCATAAGGATATCAACTCCTTCCCCTCCGTGGTGGCAATGGCGGGCCTGTTTGTTATCATTTTCGGACTGATCCTGGTGGTCTCCTCCGACCTTGGCAACGCCATCATTCTGTTTGCCATCTTCCTTGTCATGTTCTTCTTTCTGGGCGTCAAGATGTACTGGTTCGCCCTGGGCGGCGCTGCCATTGCGGCGATGATCCCCCTTATCTGGAACTTTGTTCTGAAGGACTATCAGAAGCTGCGTCTGGTAGCCCCCTATGACTCAAGCGTTGACCCTACCGGCTACGGCATCACCTGGCAGACCAGCCAGAGCAAGCTGACGCTCGCTTCCGGGCGGCTCACCGGCGTGGAGGAGGGGCACACCGCCACCGCCTTTACGGGCAAGCATACGGACTTTATCTTCGCCAGCATCGGGGAGCACTGGGGCATGATCGGCTGTCTGATCGTCATGATATTGCTGACGGTGATTATTGTCCACTGCTTCCGGGTGGGTATCTATTCCGGCAGAACCTTTGATATGCTGCTCTGCGTGGGCGTGGGCACGGCTATCGCTTTCCAGACCTTTATCAACATGGGCATGTGCATCGGCATCACCCCCGTTATCGGCATCACGCTGCCCTTCTTCAGCTACGGAGGCTCCTCCATGGCGACGCTGTTTGCCGCCGTTGGGATGGTCTCAGGCGTGAAGTACAAGCCAAAGCCGGAACACTTCGCGCTTATATACTGATTCACAAAACAAAAACGGTATCGAAACCATTCGATACCGTTTTTGCTGTCGCTGAAATCAGCCCTCCCAGGGAGGTGTCTCACGCCAGGTCTGGTTCTCCTGAGCGGTATTGATATCCGCGCCTCTCAGCGCCTCATAGTACAGTGCGTAGCTCATGCCCATATAGGGAGTGGTCCATACCTGCACCACATAGCCTATCACGGGGATGCCGGACAGGATATTCCAGCCGAGAAAGCTCAGATCCATGACGAACAGCTCCCACTTGTGGCCCTTCATCATCCGCTTGCTTTCCCGGATGCACTGCATCACGGACAGCTCCGGGTGGTCAAGCAGCAGGTACAGTGCCATGCGATAGCGGTAGGCCGCGATAATGCCGGGAATGACAAACAGCAGAGACCAGAGAGCAATGAAGATATCCTCCAGAATGTTCAGGAGGATAATGCGGCCCAGCATGCCGAATCCGTCCAGCAGGTTGGCAAAGCAGGCGCCGGTGCGGCGGATGGTGTTCAGCAGGAAGATGACAAAGCCTGCCGACACGATCATCTGCACCAGCTGAAGAGCAAGATTGATCAGGTAAGAGGAAGGGGAGGGCACCATCTGCGCCAGATACTGATAGGCGTAGTCTATATTACCGCTGTCAATAGCATCCCAGTACCGCTCCAGGGTGGCCTGGTCAAAGGACAGACCGGAAATACGGGTGGAGAGCAGGGATATGACCACGGTCAGCGCCAGAAACACAAGGCCCACCAGAATCGGGCTGGGCTTTGAGCCGGTGATGATCGTCTTTGCACGCGCCTTCAGGGCGGGACGTTGGATTTTCATGCAATATCTCCTTTTTGGTATTCTTGTTGAGTAAACTATATCATCGGGCGATAGCAAAGTAAAGTAAATTTTCTGTCGGATAAGCATAAATTTCTCTTGACAATCAGCGGCGGCAGTGCTATTATAATCAAGCGTTCCAGAGATGCGCGAGTGGTGGAATTGGCAGAC
>CAZESU010000008.1:0-34042 GCA_964515275.1 uncultured Oscillospiraceae bacterium | reverse complement strand
GCCGCTATACTTTGTGTATCGCAAGATTTCGAGGCAAATTATGGCGGAAAAAGACATGCCATTTGGGTATGTTGACGTTTTTCAAACAAGCCCTATTGCGTTATGGCAGCGGCTGAGCTTCAGGGAAACTTTCGATCTGCGGGAATTGACAGAAGTGAAAAATGGGAGTTTAATAAACAAATAAGAAAAAATCGGAGGGATATCCCTTGATAGATGGCTTTGGAAGAAAAATCACATATCTGCGCCTGTCGGTAACAGAGCAATGCAATCTCCGCTGCCGCTACTGTATGCCGGAGGACGGAGTGTGCAAAATGCGACGCGAGGACATGCTGACGCAGGAAGAGATGCTCACCGCTGTCAGAGCCGCAGCGGAGCTTGGCGTTACCAAACTCCGTATAACCGGCGGCGAGCCTCTGGTGAAGAGGGATATTGTCTCCATCTGTCAGCGAGCCGCACAGACGGAAGGAATAAATGAAGTCTGTATGACGACAAATGGTGTCCTTTTGCCGCAGTTGGCAACCTCCCTCAAAGAAGCGGGAGTTGACAGAGTAAACATCAGTCTTGACACGCTGAATGCGGAAAAGTACGCCTATATAACCAGATGCGGAACTCTGGAATTGGCGCAAAAGGGGCTTGAAGCGGCGCTTTCCGCAGGCTTTCAGCAGGTGAAGATAAACACCGTTCTCATTGGCGGTTTTAACGACGATGAGATACCAGCCCTTGCCGGACTCACACGGCAGTACCCTGTGGATGTGCGCTTTATTGAACTGATGCCCATGTACGACAGCGGCGACTTTGGCCCGGAAGCCTTTATTCCCTGCTCCGTCGTCACAGAAAAGCTGCCCGAGCTGGAGACTGTTCCTCAGGATAACAGTGTGGCCAAACTATATCAATTACCCGGGGCTCAGGGGCGGATCGGACTTATCAGCCCTGTCAGTCACCATTTCTGCGCCTTTTGCAACCGCATCCGGCTCACTGCGGACGGGAAGCTGAAGCCCTGTCTTCACTCAAATCAGGAATATTCCATCAAGGGGTTGGACTATGAAGGAATGCTCCGGCAGATGGAGGCGGCTGTTCTTTCCAAGCCGGCCCGCCATGAGGAACTTTCCGCTCAAAGCCGCAGCCACGCGGGCAGGAACATGAACCAGATCGGAGGCTGAATATGTCGGATTTTACTCACTTTAACGATCAAGGCCGCGCGAAGATGGTAGATGTGGGGGAGAAGAGCATTACCCGCCGCACCGCCACAGCCATGGCGAGGGTGCTCGTGAATGAAAGCACTTTTGACCTCATTGAAAGCGGCGGAATGAAAAAGGGAGATGTGCTTACCGTGGCTCAGATAGCCGGTGTCATGGGTGCAAAGCATACCCCGGATTTGATTCCCATGTGTCACCCCATCCTCATGGATGGGATAGACCTTAAGCTGTCCCTGTGTCGGGAGAGGCTGAGCGTGGAAATTCACGCTACTGTCAGCTGCGACGGAAGAACCGGAGTGGAAATGGAGGCTCTTACCGCCGTTTCCACTGCCGCCCTTACAGTATATGATATGTGCAAGGCCGTGCAGAAGGACATGGTGATTAGCGACATCTGCCTGATTGAAAAGACGGGCGGCGTGCATGGCGATTTTCACAGGAAGGATGTTTGATATGGAATATACGGCGGCTGTAATAACGGTAAGCAGTAAAGTGTTCAGCGGCGAGAAAGAAGATACAGGCGGCCCTGCCGTCTGTGCAATGCTTGAGGAAAGAGGCTGGAAGATCCTTTATAAAAGTATCGTGCCGGATGAAATAGAAAAGATAAAATGCGAACTGATGAAGTGTGCCGACGAGGTGAAAGCTTCCCTTGTAGTGACCACCGGCGGCACCGGCTTTTCTCCTCAGGATGTTACTCCGGAGGCGACGCTTGCCGTCGTTGAGCGGGAAACCCGTGGCATTCCTGAGGCTATGAGGGCAGCCGGTATGAGGATAACGCCCAGAGGCTGCCTTTCCAGAGGGGCAGCAGGTATTCTCGGCAGAACGCTCATCATTAATCTGCCCGGCAGCGGAAAAGCAGCGAAGGAAAACCTTGAGGCCGTCATCGACCCTATACGCCATGGTGTTGAAATGCTTGCTCCCGCAGATATTGAAAAGTAAACCGAGCGCAAAACGCTCCCCAACAAAAAAGTCGGGGAGCGTTTGTTTACGCTTCATATTCGCAGTAGGCGTTGAAACAGGGTTTGCCGTTTTTGTGCTTGCCCTGTACGGCGATGCCGGAACCCTTGCGGGAAGTTCCAAGCTTTATGGTGTTTCCGGTGACACACTCTTTCACAAAGTCCAGCTGGAGTTTTTTCATTAAACGATAATCGCCTTCAAAGTAGCCGGTCTCATTACATACCAGATCGGCATAATTCTGAGAGGCAAAGTGCACGTTTTCATCACAGTCCGCTTCCGTGATAGTTTTTTCACTGTTATAGACCATTTTGGTCAGCATGGTAAGCCGGGGAAAAACCGGGACTTCGTTCAATGGCTGAGTGTTGTATGCCGGCTCAATCTCGGCGCAGGGTATCTTGTGCCGTTCCTTAAGTGCAACCGGCATCATGGCAAAGTCCGCATAAGCCACATCCTCGCCGTCCTGCTTGAAAATGCCGCGGATGATATACTCCGTCTCATTGTTTGTTCTCCCGGAGCCGTAACCCACCAGTTCGTCGCCTTCTCGGAGAGGCTTGTACTGCTCCAGCTTGATACGACGGAACATCCATACGGCATCAAATTTTGCCCGCAATACCTGCTTGCTGCAGCCATCGTTCCTGTTGCGGTAGGTTGCTGCCAGCGTGAGCTGCCGGATCAAAGCCTTTGGGGTCATAAAGCCACGGCTGTCAACATCAGATGCAGTGACAACGTAGCGCAGAGTTTCTTTCAAGTCCATGGTGTGAACCTCCTGCTTTCTGTTATGTCATTTTTTAATACTAAATACCTAAATAAATTATAATATACTTGACTTGTTCTTTCAAGTATATCAAAAATACAGCTTATCGTATGAGAGAAACGATCACGGTAGCTGAATAGGTAAGAATAGCAGAAATTACAGCACTCATTATTCTTCCTGCAAGGTGCAGGGAGCTTTTTATATCCGTGTCGCAGAGGAGAGCCATGGTCTGAAACTGCACTGATATGCCGCCCCAGCCCAGCAGCCCTGCGGCAAGAGCCAGACTTGCCGGAGAAGGGGACAGCCCCCGCATGGCCCCCACACCGCTGCCAAGCTCCAATATCCCGGTCAGCAATGCCCGGGAAAAATGCAGCTCACTGCCCAATACCGTAGAGAGAATACCGGACAACAGGGAGAAATAGCCCCGGGCATCCAGGAGCCCTGCCAGCACCGTAAAGCACAACACAAAGCCGCATACCGCAAGAGCGGAGCTTACCGCCTGCCTGACCGCCTGAGAAAGAGCAGAGGAAAAAGGCAGAGGCTTTACCTGCGGCGGAGGAGCGGCGGAAAAACTCTTTTTCCGAAAGAGAAGACCCGTTATTACCGCTGCCGAGATATGTACCGCGTACAGCAGCAACCCCACCGTGGCGGAGCCAAAAACCCCCGCGCCTACCGCTCCGACGATAAAGGCGGGACCGGAGTTGTTGCAGAAGCCCAGAAGCCGCTGGGCCTCGTCTTTGCCGATGGAGCCATCGCCGTACATTTCCACAATATATGCTGCGCCCATGGGATAGCCGCCGCAAAGCCCGATGAACAGCGCAGAGGCACCGGCACCGGAGACTCCGAAAAGTTTTGCCGCTGCCGGGGACAAGAGCCGTCCCAGCATGGCGGGCAGCCCCAGTTTATTAAGCAGTATGGAAAGCACAAAAAAGGGAAACAGCGAGGGCAGTATCAGCTCTGCGCAAAGGCGAAGAGCACTGCGGGCGCAGTCTATTACATCTGCCGAGGCGAAGATCAGGCAGAACAATGCACAGAGAGATGCAAAAAGGGCGATGCGGTTTTTCATTGGCAGACCTCCTTGTCCATGTATCAAAGTATGAGACGGCTCATAAATTTATACGGACAGGGAGGTGAGCCCGCTGAAAAAGCTCAAGGGACTGTGCGAAAATATTGCCGACAGACTGGATCTGCCGGAAGATGCGCTGCTGGGTGCGCCAAAGCTGACGGTGACGGCAAACCGCCGCGCGCTCATCGAAAATCACTGCGGCATACTGGAATACGGCACCGAGCAGATCCAGATTTGCGTGAAGCGGGGGAAGATCGTCCTGCGGGGCAGCGGGCTCAGGCTTGAGGCCATGAACAAGGGGGAGCTTTTGATATGCGGAAAGCTGCAATCGGTGGAGTGGGAGTGATATGAGTAAAATTGACCGGCGAATAAAAGGCACTGTGCGTCTTGAAGTGTGCGGCGCGTGTCCGGAGACGGTGCTGAATGCCTGCGCCCTCAGTGCCCTTGAACTGATGGAGCTGGAGAGCATGGACGCCTGTACGCTGCGGGTGACGGTGTTTGAGAGTAGACTGAAGGAGTTCGTGCAGATAACCCACCGCTGCATGTGTGAGGCGGAGACCATCCATGTAAGGGGCGGCAGCAAAAACCGCAGACTTTTTAAAAAAAGGCTGGTGTTGGCAATCTTTGCACTTCTGACAGCGGGACTGCTGTTTGTAAGCTCACTTTTTATATGGGATATAGAGGTGCAGGGCTGCGAAAAGCTGTCAGAGGGCCAGGTGCTCCGTGCTCTTGCAGACTGCGGGGTGGAGCAGGGGACTTATCGGGGCAAAGTTTCCTCGGATATGGTGAGAAGCAGCGTCATGGTGGAACTGCCGGAAATTGCATGGATGACGGTGAATGTTCGGGGCTCCAAGGCCACGGTATTAATTCTTGAGCGTGAGGAAAAGCCGGAAATTTATATCGAGTCCCGGGCGGCGGATATTGTCGCCTCAAAGACCGGCATCATAACAAAAATGTCGGTTCTGAACGGTATGCCGCTGGTCTCACCCGGACAGTCCGTTGTTGAGGGGGAAACCCTTGTAAGCGGAACCATGGGCAGCATCACCGCTCTGCCCCGACAAGTGCGCGCTTTCGGCAGTGTTACCGCGGACACCTGGTATGAGATCAGTGCATATTGCCCGGCCGAAGAGGCCTGTAAAACGGAAGAGACAAAAAAATATTTCCGCTTTGCCCTGAAAATCGGGAAAAAACGTATAAATTTTTATTTTAGCGGTGGAAATGATATTGACGAGTATGATAAAATCATTAATGAATATAAAATGAGCATAGAAGGATTCTTCCTCCTGCCTGTGAGCCTGATTCGGGAGGAACTCTCTTATTATGAGACTACCCCCCGGAGCAGCAGCGACACAGAGAAGAAAATGCGGCAGACACTGTATGAGTATCTGACTTCCACCGTTGACGGAGAGATACTGTCTGCATACTATTCCGTAAGCGAGAGCGAAGGACTATTTTGTGTGACTCTGCATGCCCATTGTCTTGAAAATATAGCTGAGATCAGGGAGATAACGCAGACGGAGAGCTGAGCATTTTCCGTCGGAAAAGGACATACTTATGATAGAAAAGACCATCGAAGTTGAAAGAATGGAGCATGTTATCAGCGTTTTCGGCTCTTTTGACCAGAATCTCCGTATCATTGAGACAGAGCTTGGTGTCAAGGTGCTGGACCGGGAGAACATGATACACATCTGCGGCGAGACGGAAAACGTGATGCTGGCGGAAAAGGCCATAAACGGACTTTTGACCCTTGCCGCCAAGGGCGAAAATATCGACGCTCAGAACGTGCGTTATATTCTGAAACTTGTCAGCGAAGGTAAGGAGACAAAGATAAACGAGCTTGCGGGCGACGTGATCTGCATCACGGCCAAGGGCAAGCCCATAAAGCCTAAAACTTTGGGCCAGAAGGAATACTGCGAGGCCATTTCAAAAAACACCATCACTCTGGGTATAGGTCCTGCCGGTACCGGCAAGACTTATCTTGCAGTGGCAGCAGCGGTAGCGGCATTCAGAGCAGAGGAAATAAACCGTATCATTCTGACCCGCCCCGCAGTGGAAGCGGGGGAACGCCTGGGCTTTCTGCCGGGCGATCTTCAGAGCAAGGTAGACCCCTATCTCCGCCCTCTGTACGACGCGCTTTTTGACATGCTGGGCGCGGATACTTACCAGAAATATCTGGAGCGGGGCAATATCGAGGTGGCACCCCTCGCCTATATGCGCGGCAGAACCTTGGACGACAGCTTCATCATCCTTGACGAGGCACAGAATACTTCCCGGGAGCAGATGAAAATGTTCCTGACCCGCATTGGCTTTGGCTCCAAGGTGGTCATAACCGGCGATATCACCCAGATAGACCTGCCGGAGGATAAGACCAGCGGATTGAAAATCGCCATGAAGGTGCTGGATGGCATTGAAGATATTGCTATCTGCAAGCTGACCGGCGCAGACGTGGTGCGCCACCGCCTTGTGCAGAAGATTATCGAAGCCTATGAGGAATTCGACAAGAAAAATCCTCCTGCCCCGGTAAAAAAGCTGCCCGCAAAGAAATATAAGAGAGGCTGAGCTATGGAGCATGAGATCTATGTCAGCCGGGAGGTAAAGAATCTCGGCCACAACAATTCCGCCGCGCTTATAAAAAAGGCGGCAAAGATGGCTCTTGAGGCGGAGGGCGTGAAAGAAAGCTGCATTATCAGCGTCATGCTCACCGATGACGAGGGCATACGCCGTGTGAATCGGAAATTCCGGGAGGTTGACCGGGCAACGGATGTGCTGTCTTTCCCCTTGAACGAGCTGACTCCGGGAAAATTTGATCCGGAGGAGTGTGAGAAGGAGTTTGACAGCGGCGCCCTGCTACTGGGCGACATGATGATTTCAGTTCCCCGCTGCGAAGAGCAGGGGAAGGAGTTCGGGCACGGCTACGAGCGGGAGATCATGTACCTGACGGTCCACTCCGTCCTGCACCTGCTGGGCTACGACCATGTGGACGAGGGCGAGATGAAGCGCCGGATGCGCAAAAGAGAAAAAGAAATAATGGGAGATAAAGACTGATATGACAAACACCAGATCCGCAATGATAACCATCTGCGGCAGACCGAATGTGGGAAAATCCACTCTTACAAACGCCCTTGTTGGAGAGAAGATCGCTATTGTCTCCAATAAGCCCCAGACCACCAGAAACCGTATCACCGCCATCGTCAGCCGGGGAGAAACCCAGTTTGTGCTGCTGGACACTCCGGGCTTCCATAAGCCCAGAACAAGGCTTGGAGACTACATGGTGAACATCGTGAAGGAGAGCGTTGCGGATGTGGATGCGGTGCTGCTTATGGTGGAGCCTGTGGCGGCTATCGGCCCTCAGGAAGAGGCGCTGATCGCCCGACTGAAAGGCACGGGAACCCCTGCCATATTGGTCATTAATAAGATTGACACCATTGATAAAACAAGGCTCCTTGAGGTCATGGCCCTTTATGCCGCTGCCTTTGATTTTAGCGCCATAATTCCTGTTTCCGCCAAAACGGGAGAGGGACTTGGGGAGCTTCTGGACGAGATGGAAAAGTATGCCGAGGATGGCCCTCATCTCTTCCCGGATGACATGATAACCGACCAGCCGGAGCGGCAGATCTGCGCCGAGCTTGTGCGGGAAAAGCTGCTGCAGTGTCTCGATAAGGAAATCCCCCACGGCACTGCCGTTGAGATTACCAAATTTTCCGAGCGGGATAACGGCATCATCGATCTGGAGGTCACCATCTACTGCGAGAAGGATAGCCACAAGGGCATCATTATCGGCAAGAAAGGCTCCATGCTCAAAAAGATTGGGGAGCTTGCCCGCACCGATATTGAGGAATTCTTGGGCACCAAAGTGTATCTACAGACCTGGGTAAAGGTCAAGGAGAACTGGCGCGACTCCATGGCCCAGCTTCGCAACTTTGGCTTTAACAACGACTAAAAACTGCCAGCAATAAGCCACTTCCTCATGCAGATACTATCAGCATGAGAGGTGGTACGATTGAATTCAGACGCAGTCTGGCGTGCCTTTGCCGAGACCGGTGATCCGGTCTGCTATCTGCTTTACAAAAGTGTGGAGCGCAAAGGCAGGCCAAAAGACGATAAGGATAGAGCGGGGACGGGGCTTCAGCCCCGGCCCGAGGACTGAGGCGTACATAAATGTTCAACACCACAAAGGCTCTTGTATTGCGGGAGGTCAGGTACAAGGAGGCCGACAGGATGCTCACTCTCTTCACCTCCACCGATGGGAAAATAAGTGCCAAGGCCAGAGGGGCGCTGCGCAAAAGCAGCAAAACAGCCGCAGCCACCCAGCAGCTTACCTATTCCGAGATGACCCTTTTCGGCAACAAGGGAAAATGGACGGTGAACGAGGCCACAGTAATAGAGCCTTTTTCCGGTTTGCGGCAGGATATAGGGGATTTTGCTCTGGGCTGCTATTTTACCGAGTGCGTCGATGCGCTCAGTGTTGAGGATCAGCCGGATGCCGCGCTTATGCAGCTTGTGCTGAATTCCCTTTACGCCCTCAGCAAAAAACTGCACGAGCCGAGGCAAATCAAGGCTGCCTTTGAGATTCGGCTGATGAGCCTTGCAGGTTATGAACCGGATTTGAGTTCCTGCGCCCTCTGCGGCAATACGGATCCGGAGGAACCGGTACTGAGCCTTGGAGACGGTAGAATTTATTGCCGCCGCTGTCGGAATTTTGGGAATACGGTGCAGCTCTCTCCGGAAGCGCTTTCCGCCATGAGATATATCGTCTCCGCCCCTGCAAAGCAGCTTTTTTCTTTTAAAGTTTCCGCTGACGGGCTGAACCGCCTGTCCTATGCAGCAGAGCAGAATCTCCTTTTACAGACCGAGCGCCGCTTCGGAACGCTGGACTACTGGAAAGAGGTAAAATAAGCCTGTACACCAATGATATCGATTTTTGATCAAAAGGATAAAAACCATGAGCTTTTTTGAGAAATCGCTTATAACGCTGGAGCTGCCGGCCGTGCTGGAAATGCTGGCACAGCAGGCGGTGGGGGAGACTGCCAAGGAGCAGGCACTTGCCCTGAGCCCCTCCGGCGACAAGGCGGAGGTGAAGCGTCGGCTTGACGAGACCACTGCCGCAAAAACCATGATGATCGTCCGGGGAAGCCCCTCTTTCTCCGGAGTAAAGGATGTGCGCCCCTCTCTGGCAAGGGCTGATCTGGGCGGTGCGCTGAACACAAGGGAACTTATGGACATTGCAAAGGTTTTGCAGTGCGCCAGACTTGTCAGAGGCTACATTTCAGATGACAGTGTGGGAAAAACGCCCATTGACCATCTGTTTTATGCTCTGCATGCCAACAAATTCCTTGAGGAAAAGATCAATACCTCTATCGTCGGAGACGATGAGATAGCCGACGGCGCCTCCCATGAGCTGGCATCCATCCGCCGCCAGATGCGCGCCGCGGCCTCCCGAGCAAGGGACGCTCTGCAGAAAATCATCTCTTCTCCCACCTACGCAAAGGCACTTCAGGAGCCCATTATCACCATGCGCTCGGACCGCTTTGTAGTTCCTGTTAAGGCAGATCATAAGGGCGCGGTACAGGGTCTTGTGCACGATATCTCCGCCTCTGGTATGACTCTTTTTATCGAACCGATGGCGGCAGTCAAGGCCAACAATGAGCTTCGTGAACTGGCCGCCAAGGAAAAACTGGAGATTGAGCGTATCCTTGCCGAACTCTCCGCCGACTGTGCCGAGCACCGGGACGATATCAATTCCGACTATGAGGTGCTTGTCCGCCTGGACCTTATTTTTGCCAAGGCAAAGCTGTCCTACAAGCTGGACTGTCAGGAGGCCTCCCTTGAAGGCGAGGGTATCATCCTCCGTCGGGCCAGACATCCGCTGTTGGATCAGGCAAAGGCGGTGCCCATCGACGTGGAGCTGGGCGACAGTTTCGATACCCTTGTCATAACCGGCCCCAACACCGGCGGCAAGACCGTCTTGCTTAAAACCATCGGCCTGCTCTCCGCCATGAACCAATGCGGACTGCACATCCCCGCTGCCGACGGCAGCAATCTGCCGGTATTCAGTCATATCCTTGCGGATATCGGCGATGAGCAGAGCATTGAGCAAAATCTCTCCACTTTCTCCGCCCACATGACGAACATCGTCAGCATTTTAGGTGAGTGCGACGAAAATTCCCTCCTTCTCTTTGACGAACTGGGCGCAGGCACCGATCCCACCGAGGGCGCAGCCCTGGCGATCTCTATTATCGAATATGCCCGTCAGAAGGGCTCGATGATCGCCGCCACCACTCACTATGCCGAGCTCAAGGTATACGCTACCAATGAGGCCGGTGTGCAGAATGCCTCCTGCGAGTTTGACGTAGAGACCCTTCGCCCCACATATCATCTCCTGGTGGGGATTCCCGGCAAGTCCAACGCTTTTGCCATTTCCAAACGGCTGGGCTTGGGTGAGGACATTATCGAGGACGCAAAAAACCGGGTCAGTACCGAGAGCGCCAGCTTTGAGGCCACCATCGAAAAGCTGGAGCAGACCAGAATCCTTCTTGAAAAAGACAGAAACGAGGCGGTTCTGAAGCTCCGCCAGGCAGAGGAAAACGCGAAAAAGGCCGCTTTTCTCAAAGCAGAGCTTGAAGTGCGACTTGAAAAGGCCGATCAGAAATCCCGCCGGGAGGCAGAGCGCATCATTGCTGAAGCCAGAGCTACAGCGGAGGAGACCTTTGCTCAGTTGGACGAGATGAAGAAACACGCAAACGAGCAGGACGACGCCCAGCGCATCAACGAGGCCAGAAGCGAACTTCGCCGCCGGCTGAATCTGAGCGAGGAGGCCCTGCGCCCCGCGCAGGAGCCGGTGGAGGAGAAGAAGTCCTCCCGCCCGGTAAAGGTGGGCGACACTGTGCAGATCAAATCCATGGGCATGAAAGCCAGCGTGATTGATATCTCTTCCGACAGGATACTCACGCTTCGTGCGGGTATAATGAATGTATCAGCCAGGGAGGATGAGGTGCTGCTGCTGGAGGGAGAGTCCGTGCCGGATCAAAAGACGGTCTCCGCAAAAAGCAGTGCCCAGCTGCGTATGATGAGGGTGGAGCCACAGATTGACCTGCGTGGCATGGAGGCCATCGAAGCCGTCACTGCGGCAGAGAGATATATCGACAGCGCAGTGATGTCCAAACTCAGCACCGTCACCATTATTCACGGCAAAGGTACCGGCGCGCTGCGCGCTGCAATCCAGCAGATGCTGAAGCGAAATAAGGCAGTAAAATCCTTCCGCCTGGGCAGATATGGCGAGGGTGAGACCGGCGTGACCGTTGTCGAACTGAAATAAATTTTTTGTTAAGCGGATGCAAGAAATGTGAAAAACAACAAATTAGACGAAATCGGTTGACGATTGACTTAAAATTTGTTAAGGTATGGGAGTACTGAAAAAGTACATCTTGTATTAAAATGAGGAGTGGCGAGTATGATAACCAAAGAGGTAGTCATTAACAATCAGGTAGGTCTTCATGCTAGACCCGCGACTTTCTTCATTCAGAAAGCCAATGAGTTCAAGAGCAGTATCTGGGTTGAGAAAGAAGAAAGACGCGTAAACGCAAAGAGCCTTCTGGGCGTTCTGTCCCTGGGCATTGTCAAGGGTACAACAGTAACCATCATCGCTGACGGCGCTGATGAGGACGCTGCCATCGAAACCCTGTCTGAACTCATTGATTCTGACTTTTCCGAGTGATTTTTGGGGAATAAAACCACTTATAGGGGCGTGTGTATGCACGCCCCTATTTTACCGTTGATAGGGCTTGTTTGAAAAACGTCAACATACCCAAATGGCGGGTCTTTTTCCGCCATAATTTGCCTCGAAATCTTGCGATACACAAAGTATAGCGGCGATTTCTCAGCTTCCTCTGGCGAAAAATCCCTCGCCCCTGGGCACATTGCCTATTTTTCAAACAAGGCCTAAACAGAGGAAAATATGAAAAAAGAAAATAAAGCGATTATGGAAATGCTGCTGTGCGCTGCGCTCTGGAGCACGGCAGGAATCATTATCAAGCTGCTGCCTTGGAATGGCTTTGCAGTGGCCGGTCTGCGCAGCCTGATCGCCGGTACAACCATTGCGGTATATATGCTTATCCGAAAACACCATTTTATCCTGAACAGGCGCACTTTTGTGTCGGGCATGTTCACTGCCTGCGTGTATACCTGCTTTGTGGTGTCCAATAAACTTACCACCGCGGCCAATGCCATCGTGCTTCAATTCACGGCTCCGGTGTTCATCGTCATTTTTTCTGCCGTTTTTCTCAAGGAGAAAATTCGCAGGGCGGACCTTACTGTCGTGCTTCTGACGCTGGTTGGCATTGCCCTGTTTTTCTTTGACCAGCTCAAGCCCGGGTATATTCTGGGTAATTTTGTGGCGATTGCCGCGGGCATGTTTATGGCCGGAATGTTCGTCATGGTGGGCGAGCAGGAGGGCGACGAGCGCTTCAGCACCGTCGCCATCGGTCAGTTTTTGACCTTTTTAATCGGCCTGCCCTTCATTATCGCCACGAAGCCGGAGTTTAACCTTACCACAACGCTGTGCATACTGTTTCTCGGTGTGTTTCAGCTGGGCATCTCCTATATTCTGTATGTCAAGGCAAGCGTATTTTGCCCGCCGCTTGCCTGCTGCCTTTTAAGCGCGGTGGAGCCGCTGCTGAACCCGGTATGGGTGTTCCTGTTCGATGGGGAAAGACCGGGTGTTTTTGCCCTTGTGGGCAGCGTTATTGTTATTGTGTCCATTACCGTCTGGTGTATTTTCGGCAAAGAGAAAGCGCCGGCGGAGCAAAGCTGAGGAAAAACCATGCTTGATACGCTGAGAGAAAAAGCGAATAATCTGCCGCTGCTTCCCGGCGTATACATCATGCTGGATGAGCACGGAGAGGTAATCTATGTCGGCAAGGCAAAGAAGCTGAAAAACCGGGTCAGCAGCTATTTCCACGGTGAGCATTTGCCCAAGGTACAGGCCATGGTTGACAAGGTAGCGGATTTTAACGTAATTGTCGCCGGAAGCGAGTTTGAGGCGCTGGTGCTGGAAAACTCCCTGATAAAGCGGCATAAGCCCCATTACAACATCCTTCTGAAGGATGATAAAGGCTATCCCTTTATCCGGGTGGATACCAAGAGTGAATACCCAGCCATGACCCTTGTCAGCAAGGCCGGGAAGGACGGAGCAAAATACTTCGGCCCCTACGGCGGGCGGAGTCAGACCCGGGATATTATCAGTACCATCAGCAAGGCCCTGCTTTTGCCGGACTGCACGAGAAAATTCCCCCGGGATATCGGCAAGGACAGACCCTGCCTGAATTACCACATGGGAAACTGCGCCGGCTGGTGCCTGAAGGACAGCTCTGCGGAGGATTATCGCCGCAGTATGCAGCAGGCGGTATTGATCCTTGAAGGAAAAAGCGGTGAACTTATGGATGAACTCAAGGCCCAGATGGAGCAGGCCGCCGAAGAACTGCGCTTTGAGAGAGCGGCGGAGATTCGGGACAGGCTTCGGGTCATAGAGCGTCTTGCAAATCGTCAGCGGGTCATATCCACCGCTTTTGCGGATACCGATGCCATTGGCTTCTGTCGCGGGGCCAAAAGCTGCTTTACAGTGCTGCATTTTGTAGACGGCGATCTTGTGGGCAAGGACGTGGAGATGATGGACGAGCCCATCGAAGAAGA
Source organism: uncultured Oscillospiraceae bacterium (assembly GCA_964515275.1). Classification (GTDB taxonomy): domain Bacteria; phylum Bacillota; class Clostridia; order Oscillospirales; family Oscillospiraceae; genus Limivicinus. The sequence continues at coordinate 20,385 of CAZESU010000008.1, read as the reverse complement.
CAGCGAGGCCATATCTGACCTTGTGCGCCAGTACTTTACGGCCCATCGTGGCAGCTGGCCCAAATCCATACTTTTGCCCTGCGAGATAGATGACAGGCAGGAGCTGGAGGAGCTGCTCAGCGAGACTGCGGGAAGAAAAGTATATATAGAAACACCCAAAAGGGGAGAACGCCTGCGCCTGATTGAAAGCGCTGCACTGAATGCCCGGGAGGAAATCCAGCGGCGCACCACTGCGGCACAGCGCCGGTCAAAGACCCTCGAGTGGCTGCAAAGGGCGCTGGAGCTGAAGAAATTCCCAACAAGGATAGAGGCCTTTGACATCTCAAACCTTGGAGACACAGGTATTGTTGCTGCTATGACCGTCCACGTGGATGGAAAGCCCCTGAAACGGGATTACCGAAAATTCAGGATAAAAGACCTTGAGACGCAGGACGACTATGCCAGCATGTATCAGGCAGTGTATCGACGTTTCAGCCACTTCGTTGAGGGAGACGAGAAATTTGCTCCGCTGCCCGACCTGCTGCTGATCGACGGAGGCGACAAACATGCCAAGGTGGCGCTGGAGGCCATGAGAGCCCTTAACGTGAGCGTGCCGGTTTTCGGTATGGTGAAGGACGACAGACATCGTACCAGAGCCCTTATAACGCCGGACGGACGTGAAATCGGCATAAGCGGCAATCAGGCCGTGTTTGCCCTCGTGGGCGGCATTCAGGAGGAAACCCACCGCTTTGCCATTGAGTACCAGAGGTCACTGAGAAGTGAGGCTTATGGATCAAGCCTTGACAAGATACCGGGAGTCGGAGCAAAACGTCGGGACGATCTGATAAAATATTTTAAATCCGTAAAAGCTATAAAGGCTGCCAGTGTGGAGCAGCTCAGACTGGTGGTGCCGAAAAACACAGCTCAGGCAGTATACGATTACTTCAACAAAGAAAAGAGTGAGGATAAATGAGGGTCATCACAGGCAGCGCAAGAGGGAGAAAGCTGAAAACCCCGGAGAATTATGATATACGCCCCACAACAGACAACGTGAAGGAGTCTGTATTCAACATTATTCAGTTCGATATCGAGGGCAGGAGGGTGCTGGATTTGTTTGCCGGAACCGGGCAGCTTGGCATAGAATGCCTCAGCCGCGGGGCGGAGAGCGCTGTGTTTGTGGATAAGGACAGAGCAGCGATACAGATCGTAAAGGACAACCTGAAAACCTGCGGGCTGAAGGGCACCGTGGTACAGGAGGACGCACTGAGCTTCCTTCGCCATTGCAGACAGTTCGACATTATTTTTGTAGACCCTCCATATGACTCAAATTTGTACGATTCTGTGTTAGAAATAATCAAATTGGTTGACATATTGTCGGAAGGTGGTATAATAATATGTGAGGCGCGCCGTGAAAAAGTGCTGCCTGAAATGACCGCACCGTATAGAAAAAGAAAAGAATACCCCTACGGCAAGGTCAAGCTATGCTTGTATACCAAGGAGAGTCTCTGATGAGGACTGCAATCTGTCCCGGAAGTTTTGACCCTATCACTTTGGGCCATCTGAATATTATCCGCCGCTGTTCAAAAATTTTTGACAAAGTTGTAGTGTGTATCATGGTTAACTCCATCAAAACGACGCCGATGTTCTCCCTTGATGAACGCGCGGATATGGTGAGAAGAGCAGTATCCAAATACGCCAATGTGACAGTGGATACCTCAGACGAGCTTCTGGCAGAATATGCAAGGCAGTATGATGGAGCCGTTGTGGTCAAGGGACTGCGCGCCGCGTCAGACTTTGAGTATGAATTCCAGATGGATCTTATCAACAAGAATATCAACCCGAAGCTTGAGACGATGTTCCTCACAGCCAGCGGAAAGTATACATTTCTCAGTTCCTCCGTTGTGCGTGAAATGGCAAGATATGGAGCGGATCTCACCGGCCTTGTACCGGATGAGATTAAGGACGACATAGAAATAAAAGCTAAACAATGGAGGCGGAACAATGGATAACAACGACATTATAGAGCTGCTGGATATCCTCTACGGCATGGTAACAGAAGCTTGGGGCGTCCCTCTCGGAAATGACAAGTGCATCATTGAGAGAGAAAAAGCCATCGAGATTATCAACGACATAAAGGCCAATCTGCCCTCCGCCCTTGCAGAGGCAAAGCGCCTTGTGGCGGCGCGGGATGAATTTATCGGCAATGCCAAGCGTGAGGCCGAAGCTCTGCGCAAAAGCGCCGAGGAAAAGGCCCGTGCAATGGTCGAAGAGCAGGAGGTAGTGCGCGTTGCAAAGGCCCGCAGCGCGGAGATGATCGCCTCCGCTGAGGCAAAGTCCAACGAACTGCGCAGAGTTGCCAGCGAATACGTGGACGACATTATGCGCCAGGTGGAAGAAAGCATGAGCACCGCCCTGAGCACCATCCAGACTTCTCACAGCGCCTTTAAGAGTGCCGGCCCTTCCTCACCTGCAAAGCCCGGAGAAAAGAAATAATTTGAACATCATTTACTTAAAAATACGGAGAACACAAAAAAGTGTTCTCCGTATTTTTTTATTATAGTTTCATTTTATTTCTGCTCCAATGAGCGATTTGTGCCTGCCTGCCCGGCCATCCGCCACATGTTGTGGTCTCTGCAAAAAATGGCAAAATAAGTAAGAAAAATGACAAAAAGTTTCTCTTGATTTTTATGTTAACTACCCCTATAATGATAATGCGAAGTGGTTAGAAGTGGTGAAAAATGGTGTAAAAAACCACAGGAACGGGGGCGAAGTCCATGACAGGTGAATACCAGCACTCGCTGGATAACAAGGGGCGTCTTTTCATACCCGCCAAACTTAGGGATGAGTTGGGCGAGGTTTTTTTCATCACCCTTTCAATGGACAAGTGCCTTTGCGCATACAGTGCCGAAAACTGGAAGGTTTTTTCTGACAAGGTGAGCGCCATGCCATTTGTAAAACAGCGTAAAATGCGCCCGCTGTTTGCCCACGCTGCCCGCTGTGAGCTTGACAGCCAGGGCCGTGCGCTGATACCGCAAAATCTGCGCGATTATGCGGGTCTTACCAAGAATGTGACCGTTGTTGGCTGCAATAACCATGCGGAGTTGTGGGACAGTGACGCCTGGAACGCCATATTTGAGGCAGAAACCACACCGGAAAATATTGCCGCTGTGATGGAGGAACTGGAATTCTGATGGATGAACCGCGTCATGTTTCCGTACTCCTTGACGAGTGCATTGAAAATTTAAATATCAAGCCCGACGGGATTTATCTTGACGGAACGCTCGGTCTTGGCGGACACTCATACCAGATAGCCTCCCGCCTTGAAGGTGGAAGGCTGATCTGCATTGACAGAGACGAGACTGCAATCGAAAGGGCAGGCAGACGGCTTGCGCCCTTTGACGATAAAGTCACCTTTATTCACGGCAATTTCAGTAATGCCGCTGACATTCTTGACTCTCTGGGCATAGATGCGGTGGACGGTATGCTGTTTGACCTCGGTGTGTCGTCACCTCAGCTTGATGAGATACAGCGGGGTTTTTCCTATTTGAACGATGCGCCGCTGGATATGCGTATGGATGCCTCTGACCCGCTGACCGCCTATGATGTGGTTAATACCTGGGATGAAAATCGGCTCAACCGTATATTCTGGGACTACGGAGAGGAGCGATACGCCCGGCGCATCACAGGAGCAATCCTCTCTGCCAGGGAGAAAAAGCCGATTGAGAGCACTCTTGAACTGGTGGATATTATAAAAAGCTCCATGCCGGCTGCGGCCCTCAGGGAGAAGCAGCACCCTGCAAAGCGCAGCTTTCAGGCAATACGCATTGCCGTCAACGATGAGCTCGGTGCCATCTCAAGAATGATGGAAACGGCGCCGGATAAACTGAAAAAGGGAGGCAGACTCTGCGTGATCAGCTTCCACTCTCTGGAGGACAGAATCGTCAAAACCGGAATTGCGGCAAGAGAAAACGGCTGTACCTGCCCCAGAGAGGCACCTATATGCACCTGCGGTTTTGTTCAGACGCTGAAAAGTGTATACAGAAAGCCGATTATTCCAAGCGAAGAAGAGATAGAAAGAAATCCTCGCTCCCGCAGCGCCAAGCTTCGCGTGGCGGAGAGAGTGTAAGCGATGAAAAATAGGACATCTGAGCTTTTATTCAACACGGTAGCAGCCGTTTTTTCAGTAGTGCTGCTAGTGCTGTCCCTGCTATGTTCGGTGGAGCTTGCCTCCGTGAACGACAGAGCGGCGGAACTGGAGAAAGAGACAGAGAACCTGAAAACAGAAAATCAGATTTTGCTGATTCAATGTGAGAACAGCATAAGCCTTGAGGAATTGGAGAGTTATGCCGTCAATGTACTTGGCATGCAGCGCCCCGCTCCCGGGCAGATCAGATATATAGATGATTCGGAGTTTGTGGACTGAGATATGATGTAGTAACAGGATAAGCCGCTGAATATATTTTAATATATTCATAATTGCGGGAGTGTTCTATGTCTGAAAAAGTTGAAAAGAGCAGCCGTGCAAACGGACCCAGCCGCCAAATGCTCCGCCGCACCCTGTCGTTGATGGCAGTGTGCGGCATCGCCGCATTTCTGCTGCTTTTGGGTCGGCTGTATAAGTTGCAGATGATTGACCATGAGTATTACGAAGAGCTTGCCATACAGCAGCAGCTAAGAGAAGCGGCAACCTCCCCGGCAAGGGGAACCATTTATGATACCAACATGAATCCGCTGGCGGTCAGTGCCTCGGTGGACAACATATATCTGAGCCCGGCCGAAATCGATATGTACGGAGAGGACAGGGAACTGATAGCCCGGGGACTTTCCGAGATTCTGGGGCTTGACTATGATGATATAGTGGAAAAGACGAATCGTACCGGCTCATGGTATGTGACGGTGGCGAGAAAGGTTGAGGCCGATGTGGCTGATGAAGTCCGCCGCTTCAAAACGGAGAACAACCTGAGGGGCGTCCGGCTGGAGACCGATACCAAACGTTATTATCCCAATTCCAGCCTGGCCTGCCATCTGATTGGCTTCGTAGGTATAGACAACTACGGGCTTGAGGGAATAGAGGCCAAGTACGACTCGGCCCTGGCCGGCAGCGCAGGCAGAACCGTGAGAGCGACAAACGCTTTCGGAACGGACTTGCTTTTCAGCCAGTTTGAAGAATTTTGTCCCGGTGAGGACGGCTACGATCTCGTGACTACGGTGGATTCCACCATACAGTATTATATCGAAAAGCATCTGAAGCAGGCCGTGGAGGATTATGATATTCAGAACGGCGCGGGCGCCATCGCCATGGATGTGAACACAGGCGGTATTCTCGCCATGGCTTCCATCGACGGCTATGACCTGAATGATTTTCTCGCTGTCAGTGAAGATGCCCAGGCTATGATAGACGCCGCTGCCACACCGGAAGAGGCTCAGGCGCTTTTGAGCGCGGCCCAGGCCAGACAGTGGAGAAACAAAGCCCTGTCTGACACCTATGAGCCCGGTTCCACCTTCAAGATTATCACCCTTTCGATGGCTTTGGAAGAAGGTGTGGTGAGCCTTGACGACAGTTTCTATTGCGGAGGCAATGTCAGCGTTATCGGACGCACAAGCCCCATTCGCTGCTGGAAAGACGGAGGGCACGGCTCCCAGACGCTGACGCAGGCGGTGCAGCATTCCTGCAACGTGGCCTTTGTAAACATTGGGCTGAGAGTGGGAGCCGAGAATTTCTATAAATACTGCGAGGCTTTTGGCTTTTTAAACATTACAGGTGACCCGGATGAGAGCCTGACCGCCACCACCGGTATCGATCTGGCAGGGGAGAGCGGCAGCATCTGGTGGAGTCAGAATACCTTCTGTTCAGCGAAAAATCTGTCGCAGCTTGCTGCGGCCTCTTTCGGCCAGACCTTTACCATAACTCCGCTGCAACTCATAACGGCTGTCAGCGCCTGCGTGAACGGCGGGAAACTGATGCAGCCCTATGTGGTGCGGCAGATGCTGAATCCGGACGGCACGGTGGCCTATGAGCGGGAGCCGACTGTCGTGCGGCAGGTCATAAGCGAGGAAACCTCCGAAAAGGTCCGAACTATACTGGAACAGGTGGTGGGCGACCCCAACGATGGAACCGGCAGAAACGCCGCCGTGGCGGGCTACCGCATCGGAGGCAAGACCGGCACCAGCGAAAAGGTCAGCCTGGAAGCCCAAACCGGTGAAAAGCAGTACATTGTATCCTTCATCGGCTTTGCCCCGGCGGATGATCCGCAGATCGCAATACTTGTTTTTCTGGATACCCCGTCAAACGAATCCGGAATCTATGTGAGCGGCGGTCAGATGGCTGCACCTGTAGTGGGAAACATGATGGCGGATATCCTGCCCTACCTGGGCGTAGAGCCGGAACTCAGCGATGATAAGGAGCTGACCATGGACGTGACCGTCCCGGATTTTACCGGAGTTTCCCGTGACAGTGTGTCCTCTGCCGTAAGCGAGGCGGGACTGAAGTTTCGAACCATTGGGGAAGGTTACACCGTAACAAAACAGCTCCCTGCGGCAGGCGTCAGCATTGCGGCAGGAAGCCAAATTATCCTGTATTTTGACGCGGAGCCTTCCACAGACTGGGAGACGGTGCCTGAGCTGACCAATATGAGCTACGCGCAGGCGAGAGATACCCTGTCCTTTTATGGGATATACATACAAACAGCAAGCCCCGTTACTGATGCCGAGACGCAAAAGGTGAGTACCCAGAGCATCAAGGCCGGTACGGAGGTAGGACATGGCAGCGTCGTAGAGGTGACGCTTATCAGCGGAGACGATTCAATGCTGGGAAGGTACTGAAAAATGAAACTGAAAGAGATCATAAAAAATCTGGAGATCCTTGGCTCAAATGCCGATTTGGAGATAGAGATAAGCGGCATCAGCTATGACTCCCGCCAGACTCAGCCGGGAGACCTTTTTGTGGCTGTTCGCGGATTTGAGTCCGACGGACACCGCTTTATCCCCAAAGCCGTGGAAAACGGAGCGGTGGCTGTACTGTGCGAAACGGCACCGGAGAACGGCACACCCTATGTCAGAATTGCGGACTGCCGCCTTGGCCTTGCCCTTGCCAGCAGGGAATTTTTCGGAAATCCTGCCTCGGAAATGACCATGATAGGCATTACCGGCACCAGCGGCAAGACTACCTCAAGCTATCTCCTGAAGCATCTGCTGGAAAGCAAGCTGGATGCGAAGGTGGGTCTGATCGGCACAAACGGCAATATGATAGGCGATGAGTTTCTCCACACCGAGCATACCACACCTGAAAGCTATGAGCTTCACAAGCTGTTTCGCAGTATGGCGGACGCAGGTTGCACCCATGTGGTGATGGAGGTGTCCTCCCATTCTCTGACTCTTGAGCGCGTGGCAGGGATCGAATATGACGTAGGCGTTTATACAAACCTGAGCCAGGACCATCTGGACTTCCACGGCACCATGGAGGAATATGCGGCTGCAAAGAAAAAGCTGTTCGGCCAGTGTAAGGTTGGCTGCGTGAATCTGGACGATAAGTGGGCGGAATTTATGATGGAGGGCGCAAAGTGCCCCATCAGCACCTTCTCCATCGACAGGAATGATGCGGATCTTACCGCCAAGGACGTGCGTCTTTCGGCAGCAGGTGTCAGATTTGCTGCAGTAAATAACAGCGGCCTTGCACTTACAAGGCTGCCCATTCCCGGCAGGTTTTCCGTCCATAACGCGCTTGGCGTCATGTCGGCGGGGCTTGCTCTGGGCATCAGCCTTAATGACTGTGCGGATGCCATGTCCACTGCCAAGGGCGTAAAGGGCAGGCTGGAGGTCGTCCCTACTGACAGGGATTATTCCATCATTATCGACTATTCCCACAAGCCGGATGCCCTTGAAAACGTGCTGAAAACGCTCAGACCTGTCACCAAGGGCAGGCTCATCGCTCTCTTCGGCTGCGGCGGAGACAGAGATAAGGCAAAGCGCCCCATCATGGGCACCATCGCTGCAGACAATGCCGACTGCGTGATTGTGACCAGCGATAACCCCCGCACGGAAGACCCGAATGAGATCATCCGGGAGATCGTGGAGGGCATGAAAGGAAAGCGTACGCCAACAAAGGTCATATGCGACAGGGTGGAGGCCATCCACTGGGCTATTGACAACGCAGGGGCGGGAGATGTAATATTGCTTGCCGGAAAAGGCCACGAAGACTATCAGGTGGTGGGACATGAGAAACACCACATGGACGAGAGAGAGATCGTTGCCGAATACCTTGAGAAGAGGAAATAACCATGACGATAAAGCTGATGTGCTCCTTTATACTGGCATTCCTGTTTGCCACAGCATTCGGAAAATACTATATTCCCTGGCTTCGCCGCCAAAAGGCAGGACAGGAAATCAAAAAGGACGGCCCCACCTGGCACATGGCGAAAAGCGGCACGCCTACTATGGGCGGTGTGATGTTCATCCTGGCCGTGACTTTTGTCTGCCTTACCATTGGCTTCACCAGCATGATGAAGGGCAACTTTGTGCATCTCTTTGTGCTGCTGTTCGCTCTGGTCTTTGGGGCAATCGGTTTTCTTGATGACTGGGAAAAGGTAAAGAACAAACAGAATCTGGGGCTTACGGCAAAAAAGAAATTCCTTCTCCAGCTCGTCGCCGCACTGGTGTTCGTGCTGCTCATGCGCCAGATGGGCTATGTGAGGCCTAATCTGTATATACCTTTTTCAGGAAAGACCGTACCGATTGCTGAATGGGTGTACTTCGTGTTTGCCGCCTTTGTGATTGTGGGCACGGTAAACGCCGTGAACATTACAGACGGCGTGGACGGCCTTGCCACCGGCACCTCTCTCCCTGTGATGCTGTTTTTCGTGGCAATAACCTTCGCATGGGGCGAAGATTTTCTGGAACTTGGCATCTTTGCCTCCGGCCTTTTGGGCGGGCTTATCGGCTTTCTCGTTTATAACTTTAACCCTGCAAAGGTATTCATGGGTGACACGGGCTCCCTGTTTCTTGGCGGTGCGATAGCTGCTCTCGCCTTCGCCTATGATATGCCTTTGATACTCATTACCCTTGGCATTATTTACATCATTGAGACCCTTTCCGATATCATTCAGGTGGGCTACTTCAAACTCAGCCACGGAAAGCGCGTGTTTAAAATGGCACCCTTCCACCACCATCTGGAGATGGGAGGCTGGACAGGCAAGAAATGGAGTGAAAAAGAACTTTTTGCTCTCTTCACAGGCATATCTCTGGTCTTTGCAATCATATCATTTATTGGGGTGTTCCAGCGTTACGCCCTGTGATACTTGATTCAAAAGTCGGGGAGGTGGGAAAATGCGTTATGACAGTGCCCGCCTCGCCGACTTTTCTGCCACAGGTGTGAAAGAGCGGCGTGCGGGTTTTGACACGCCCTTTTTCCTTCTGGTGATATTGCTGCTTTCCATGGGTGTGGTGATGGTTCTGTCCTCAAGCTATGCCCGGGCTTATTACGACCCGGGAAACATCACCGGCGGAAACGCGGCATATTACTTCGTACGGCAGCTCCTGTTCGCTCTTCTGGGAACCGGAGCCATGCTTTTGGCGTCTAAACTGCCGATGGGCTTTTACAGGCGCTATTCGTTTCACTTCCTGGCGTTTGCCCTGGTGCTGCTTATGCTGGTGCCGTTTGTAGGCGTTAAGGTCAACGGCTCAAGACGCTGGCTGGGTGTAGGCGGTCTGACGCTCCAGCCTTCCGAGCTTGCAAAACTGGGGGTCATACTGTCCTTTTCCGTGATGATCTGTAAAATCAGGGACAGAATGAAGACCTTTCGATATGGTATTCTGCCTTTCGCGGCCATACTGTGTCTGATCGTTGGCCTTCTGGTGCTGGAACCCCATTTTTCCGCTTCCATCATTATTATCGCTGTGGGCGGCGTGATGCTGTTTCTTGGGGGTGTCAGGCTGGGCTGGTTTATTGCAGCAGCCCTGACTGCGGGCGGCGCTTTAGGCGTGCTTCTGGCTTTTTTCCCCTACGCTTCCAGCCGCATCAATACATGGCGCGACCCTTTTTCCAGCTCATCGGATGAGGGGTATCAGATTGTGCAGTCCTTGTATTCCATCGGCTCCGGAGGTCTCAGCGGTCTGGGCCTTGGCGGCAGCAGGCAGAAGTTTTTGTATTTGCCCGAGGAGCATAACGACTTTATTTTTGCCGTAGTCTGCGAGGAGCTGGGCTTTATTGGAGCGGCGCTCATCCTTGTGCTTTTTGCACTGCTGATCCTGAGAGGCTACTGGATCGCTCTGCACTGCCGGGACAGATATGATTTTCTGGTCTGTGCGGGGATAAGCACTCTGCTTGCCATTCAGGTATTTCTGAACGTGGCTGTGGTCACAAACCTTGTGCCCTGCACCGGTATATCCCTGCCCCTGTTCAGCTACGGAGGGACGGCGCTGCTGATCCAGCTTGGGGAGATGGGGATCATTCTCAGCGCCTCAAGAAACATTCTGGAGAGATAAAATCCACTGAAAGGATATGAGATACATATGAGATTTGTGTTCACCTGCGGCGGAACCGCCGGCCATATCAACCCTGCTATCGCTGTTGCCGGCAGGCTTCGGGAACTGATGCCCGATAGCGAGTTCCTTTTCCTTGGGGCAGAGGGCAAAATGGAAATGAAGCTCGTACCCATGGAGGGATACGAGATCAAGCCCCTTAAAATAACCAATATCAGCCGCGGGCGCAGCCCCAAGGCAATCATGCATAATATCAGGACCGTAAAGAATGTGGCTACTTCCATGCGGGAAACCAAAAAGATTCTGAAGGAGTTCAAGCCCGACGTGGTGATAGGCACCGGGGGATATGTGTGCTACCCGGTGCTTATGGCGGCTTCAAAGCTGCATATTCCAACAGTCGTCCATGAGAGCAATGCTGTTCCCGGTCTCACTACGAAGATGCTTGCCCAGCATGTGGATAAAATCATGGTTGGCTTTGAGGAGAGCCGCGCCTATTATAAAGACCCGGAGAGAGTTGAAGTCACCGGTACCCCGGTGAGAGGAGAATTCTCCTGCTATACCAAGGATTCCGCCAAGGCTCAGCTTGGTCTGCCGGCGGATAAGCCCCTTGTGGTCTCTGTGTGGGGCTCTCTCGGTGCCGGTCATATGAATGAGATCATAACCAACATGATACCCATGCTTCAGGGTAAGAATGATTTCAGACTCATCCATTCTGCTGGCAGTATGTATTACGGTAAGGTCTGCGAAAAGCTGAAAGAGACCGCTCCCAACCATGCAAACTACGGTGTGGATGTGCAGGAATACATTTATGACATGCCCCGGGTTATGGCGGCGGCAGACCTTATCCTGTGCCGCGCCGGCGCTTCCACTCTGTCTGAACTCACCTATATGGGAAAGCCTGTCATTATAGTCCCGTCTCCCAATGTTACCAACAACCATCAGGAGAAAAACGCCAGAGTCCTGGAGCGTGCCGGCGGCGCAAAGGTATTTCTGGAAGGCGAGTTTGATGCGGATTCTCTTCTTGCAACGGTGAAGAAACTCCTGGCTGACGAGGAGCGGCTCAAAGCCATGTCTGATGCCATGCGCTCCCTTGCGGTGCCCGATGCTACCGACAGAATCTGCGGTCTTATATTGGATCTGCTGCACGGAAATACAGAATAATCACATAAATATTCCCCGCTGCATAGTATGGCATGATTTCAATGCGCGGGGGTATTTTATATGGATATATGGCATATCAGGGGAGGAAACAGACTGGAAGGCGCGTGTTTTGTGCAGGGCTCAAAAAACGCTTCTCTCCCCATATTGGCGGCTTCAATCATATGCCCTGCAAAATCCGAACTTCTGAACATGCCGCAGCTCAGGGACGTTGACGTAGCCCTGCGTATTCTCAGGCACCTTGGCTGCTCTGCCGAACAGCGGGGCGGAGAGGTTTACATAGATTCCAAAAACCTGTCCTGTTGCAGCATACCCCACAGCCTCATGGAGGAGATGCGCTCTTCGGTCATATTCATGGGCGCTCTCATGGCCCGCTGCGGCGAGGCAAGACTGTCCCTGCCCGGCGGCTGTCAGCTCGGCAAGCGGCCCATAGATCTGCATCTCTCTGCTTTGCGGCAAATGGGCGCGGAGATCGATGAGGACAGGGGAGAGATCATCTGCAGCGCACCGAAACTGAAAGGCGCGGAGATTTTCCTGCCTTTTCCCAGCGTGGGTGCTACCGAAAATATTATGCTGGCCGCCTGCGCTGCAAAGGGGGAGACAGTCATCCATGGCGCTGCCCGTGAACCGGAGATTACCGCTTTGCAGGAATATCTGAAAGTGATGGGGGCAGAGGTTCGGGGCGCGGGTACGGACACGGTGTATATAGGTGCGCTGGAACCGGAAAAATATATAGGCTACCGGATTGTCCCAGACAGGATTGTTGCCTCCACCATTGCCTGCGCTGCGGCCTGTACGGGAGGAAATGTTGAACTGAGGGGTATAGATCCCCGTCAATTTTCTACTGTTCTGAGCTTCCTAAATCAGGCGGGCTGTGATATAATAAGCACTGACCGCAGTGTCAGACTCAAATCGGATGGAAATCTGACGGCAGTAGGGGAGGTCTCCACTGCCCCATATCCAGGTTTTCCCACAGATGCCCAGCCGGTTTTAATGGCGGCACTGCTTAAGGCCAAGGGCATGACGCGCATAACGGAAAACATCTTTGAAAACAGATATCGCCAGGTGCCGGAGCTGTGCCGATTGGGCGCGGATATTGTGACCCACGGCAAAACAGCGGAGATATGGGGTGTGGAGTGCCTTCACGGGACTGCGCTTACTGCCACTGATCTTCGCGGCGGCGCGGCCATGATCGTTGCGGGTCTGTCTGCGGAGGGCGAGACTGTCATATGCGATGACGGACATATCACCCGGGGCTATGAGCGATTTGATATGCGCATGCGCTCTCTGGGCGCCGACATAAACCTTGAATACTGAAGCGAAAGGAACACAGCCATGGCGTACAATTCACGTAGGAACCAGCCGCCCGCCAGCAAGCACGGCGAGTATTTCAAGCCGCGCCGCCGCAGAAAGACAGGTGTGAGCGGGCTGCTGACTTTTTTGATCGTTGTTATAGCAGTGATATTTATGATGAGCATTTTTTTCCGCGTATCTGATATACAGGTGGAAGGAAATGAGCACTACACCGATGAGGAGATCATCAAGGCCATCGATATTGAGCAGGGTGACAACCTGTTTCTGTTTGACCGATTTGCCGCAATAAGCCGTGTTTTTGCAAAGCTCCCCTATGTTGAGCAGGTATCTGTTGACAGAAGTCTGCCGAATAAGGTCACCATAAGCGTTGTTGAATGTAAGGCTCTCGCATACCTTCAGGTGGGCGATGAGGAATGGACGATCGACCACAGCTGCAAAATATTGGGAAAGGCTGCGGAGGGCGAGCTTGAGTCGCTTATCCCCATTTTCGGAGTGAATCCAGGAACCCTGATGATTGGCGAGAAGCTGCTCACCGCCGATGGGGACGAGGCACTTGTGGATTATATCGCACAGGTGCTCTATCAGCTTCAGGAGCGGGGCATGGCGACAATGGTCAATAAGATAGATTTTTCCAATCCTTATGCGGTCAAGATCTCCTATGGAAACGGAAAATATATCATTAACCTGGGCGGGAGCAGTAATGTGGAGTACAAGTTCGGCATGATCGTCTCTGTTATGTCCCAGCTTAAGGATGGCGATGTGGGCACAATTGACGTTTCAGATGGCACTACTGCCCATTTCAGCCCCAACTGAGAGTGAAAATTTACAAAATGCTTACAAAAGTTTTCGACAAAACGAAAAAATATATTGACCCCAGAGAAAAAATGTAATAATATAAGCAGTATCGAATAAAAAATATTACACATGATTGTGGGTAAAAATACAGGGAGGCAAGAAAATGGATTTCAAAGCCGAATCAGGTCCGGAAAATGTTGTAACAATAAAGGTGGTCGGTGTAGGCGGCGCCGGAAATAATGTTGTCAACAGAATGGTAAAGACAGGCACTCAGGGTGTCGAATTTATTGCTATAAATACCGATAAGCAGGCGCTGGCTGTATCCAATGCAGACCAGAAGCTGCAGATTGGCGAGAAGATGACCCACGGTCAGGGCGCAGGCTCTGATCCGGAGGTAGGAAAGCGCTCCGCAGAGGAGAGCCGCAACAACATCGCTAAGGCCATCGAAAATGCCGACATGGTGTTTATCACTGCCGGTATGGGCGGCGGCACCGGCACAGGTGCGGCACCTACGGTTGCAGATATTGCCCGCGAGGCCGGTATTCTTACCGTCGGCGTAGTTACAAAGCCCTTCAAGTTCGAGGGAAAGCGCCGTATGGATCAGGCAAACGACGGCATTAAGGAACTGCTGGGCAAGGTCGACTCTCTGCTCATCATCCCCAATGACCGTCTGAAATATGCCACTGACCAGAAGGTCACTCTGGCAAATGCTTTTGAGATTGCTGATGATGTTCTGCGTCAGGCCGTCACCAGTATTTCTGACCTGATCAAGAACACCGGATTTATCAACCTCGACTTTGCAGATGTCACCTGCATTATGAAGGGCGCAGGTTTTGCCCACATGGGTGTAGGACATGCTGCCGGTAAGGGTAAGGCTGAGGATGCTGCCCGCATGGCAGTGGCAAGCCCCCTGATGGAGACCTCCATCAACGGCGCACATGGCGTACTTATCAATATTACCGGCTCTGAAGATATGGGTCTGGAAGATGTTGAGGCGGCAGCAAATCTGGTTCAGGAGGCCGCACATCCCGACGCCAATATTATCTTCGGCGCAACCTTCGATGAGTCCATGCAGGATGAAATCCGTGTGACGGTTATCGCCACCGGTTTTGAAGAGAACGTAAATGCACCCGCTCCTGAAAAGGCGGCAGCTCCCGTCCGTCCTGTCACTGTGAAGGACAAGCCCCAGGGTCTCTTCACCGGCGCCACCGAAAAGGCAGCGGCAGCAGCCCCCGCACCGGCTGAAAGCAGCGCAGAAGAAGATCCCTTCGACAGCATTTTCAAGATTTTTAACACCAAGTAAGGTATAATGAAAATCAAAAAAGCTCCTTCATCCATAGGGACGGAGGAGCTTTTTCGGTGAAGGCCCGTGTTATGATGAAAAAAATCCTTTATATCCTGCAAGGCATTGCGGAGATATATTCCGAAAAAAGAATACCAAGGGCCTCGGCAGCACTGTCCTATTATCTCACCATGACCTTTTTCCCGCTGCTGGTCTGCCTGTACACAATGCTGGGCAGCAGCTACGATAAAGCTGTTTTGGTTCTGGACATGTTGCGGGGCTTTATTTCTGAGGAGACGGCTGTTTACGTGGAGGATTTTCTCCACTATGTGGCGGAAAACAACAACAAAACCATGATGTTCGGCAGCCTTGCCATTCTTGCCACATCCTGTTCTGCGGGAATTCGTTCCCTTCAAGCCACCATCGGCGAAATTCAGGGCAGGCAGAGATTTCAGGGAATCGTGGGCTTCGCCTTCAGTTTCGTCATCTCCCTGCTGTTCCTTGCGGCAGTGTATTTTGCTATCATCGTCATGCTGACAGGCAGTGAACTTATGGATCTTATCAATGGCTACCTGCCTTTTATCGATATTTCCGAATCATGGAACAGTGTACGTTTTATTCTGCTTGCGGGAATAGAATTTGCTACAGTATGGGGCGTGTATCGGGTTTCCGTCTGCAGGGAAATGGATTATCAAACCTATCCAGGTGCCATCGCAACCACAGTGATGCTGGTTCTGGTGAGCATGGCTTTTTCAAAATTTATCGGTGCCTCCGCAAAATACTCGCTTGTTTACGGATCTCTGGCTTCGGTGATACTGTTGATGCTGTGGCTCTATACCTGCTGTATGGTCATCCTGTGCGGTGCAGCGTATAATGTGGTCTTACGGGATATGAAAAAACAATAGGGGAATTTGATATGAAAGTTTTGAACTTTGGCTCCATTAATATAGACAACTGCTATCAGGTCAGGGAATTTGTCCGGGCGGGCGAGACGATTTCAGCCGATGCTGTGACCCGTCACTCGGGAGGTAAAGGTTTTAACCAGTCCGTAGCCCTTGCACGGGCAGGACAGGAGGTATATCACGCCGGCTGCATCGGATCAGATGGGATTTTCCTGCGGGAAATGCTGGACCGGGAAGGTGTAAAGACAGAGCTTATCAAAGTCGTGGATGTTCCCACGGGAAATGCCATTATTCAGGTGAATTCCCACGGAAATAACTGCATCATTCTCTATTCCGGGGCAAATGCCTGCGTGACGGAGGAGTATGTAAACTCTGTTTTTGAAAATTTCTCCGCTGGTGATGTGCTGCTGATACAAAATGAGATCAGCAGCCTTTCGTACATAATAGATAAGGCCGCCGAAATCGGAATGAAAATAGCCTTTAACCCCTCCCCAATGAATGAGGGTATCAGCCTTGACATGCTCAAAAAGGCGACCTGGCTGTTTGTCAATCAGGTGGAGGCAGCGGAGATCACCGGAAAAGAGGACAGGGACGGAACTATCGAAGCTCTGGCAGAGCTGCTGCCTGAGACCGCCGTTGTCATGACCCTTGGCGAGGACGGCGCGGTATACAGAGACAAAGACCTGCTGACAAGCCACGGCATATATCATGTATCTACCGTAGATACCACCGGAGCGGGGGACACCTTCACAGGCTTTTTCCTGGCCTCCGTCTTACAGGGACGGAGCGTGGAACAGGCTTTAAAAGAAGCCTCGAAAGCAGCAGCCATTTCGGTGACGAGACCCGGAGCTGCGGAATCGATTCCCACTTTTACTGAACTGAATATACTTTCATAAATAAAAATCCATGAGCAAAAGCTCATGGATTTTTTGCAGATAGAAAAAGTTAAGACATGAATTTGTCTATGGCCTCGTTCAGAGCCTTGAGCTGGTCCGCATCGCCCTCGCTCGCGCCGGTGATGCAGTGGTCAAGATGGTCCTTGAGAATAACCTTGGCAGTGCTGTTCAGTGCGGAACGGACAGCGGCAAGCTGGATGAGCACCTCAGTGCAGTCCCGACCGTTTTCCACCATGCGCTTTACCGACTCAAGATGGCCAATCGCCCGGGACAAACGATTGACCACCGCTTTGGTCTGGGTATGCGTGTGCCCATGCTCACCCTCCGAGCTGTGGGTATGGCTGTGAACAACGCCGTCGCCGTGGTCATGATAATATATCTCCTCGTCTGGTGTATACATAGCCGCCTCCCAATTTAATGAACTATTTTATTAAATAATAACGCAACAAAGGTTTTATTGCAAGCCCCCTGGGGGGATTCAAAGTCTGATATCCACCGGCTCTCCGGCGGTAAGACTGTCTTCTTCCACTATACAGTCAAGGGCAATAATTTTTACACCGACCTCAGCAGCCTGCTGTAAAGCAGCGGCAAATTCAGGGTGAGTGCACCCGTTTGGCTCAAAGTACTTAACACCCTTCATCTGAATGATAAAGACGGCGTATGCTTCAAAGCCCTCCTCTATACAGCGGGTGAGACCGTGCAGATGCTTTACACCGCGTTCGGTTGGCGCATCGGGAAAGCGGACCACGCCATTATCTTCCAACGTCACGCCTTTTACCTCGGCAAAGGCAGGGACACCCTCATGCTCAAAGTAAAAATCGAAGCGGGAATCCCCGTGTTTACATTCGGGCTTGATATGCTCCGGGACAAAGCCCAGACCGCCTGCACGAAGCCACTCGCCGAAAACAGCATTTGGGGCTGCCGCATCCATGTTTACAAGTCTGTCTCCCTTCCAGACGGAGATCAGATCATAAGCTGTTCTGCGCATCGGGTTGGAGGCTTTCTGTACCAGCACCTTTGCGCCGGGAATAAGCAGCTCGCGGCAGCGCCCGGTGTTCTTCACATGGCATACGACCGATGCGCCGTCCAACAGAATATTTGCAATAAAACGGTTGGGGCGGTCAAGAAAGACCGCCTCTGTCATATTTTCATATTTCATATTATTTTACCAGTAAAAACGGTTTTCCGTAGCGGTATGGACTTCCACGCTGCCCGGTAATGACACTGCTTCGCATGCCGTCAGCGTCTGTAACCACCATCCCGGAGAGGCGGTCAACCCCGTGATTCAGCAGACCGGGACAGAGCGGGACAGAGGGACCGGTTAGGATGGTGTAGGCGTTTTTGCAGAGCGCAAGAAGATGTGGCAGGGTCTTGTTGATGATGGAGCTTCCGGTGATGATGGCGATATCACATTTTGGCAGGATAAAATCACAGGCAGCGTCGGGGTAGTCGCCCTCCTGAGGTTCACGCTCAATTATGTAAACCTCTTTTGCATCTCTCCGCATCTCCGGTGAGCCGTGCAGATGTCCAATCAGTCCAACAGTCTTTCCTTTAAAATCAAGCCCATCGGTATAATATCTGTCCATGCTGTAATCGGCGCGTAACAAGCTGACCTGCTCATTGGTATTCAGCGCAGCGTTTACTGCCGCCAGCGCAAGGCTCGCTTCTTCCATGTTCCAGCTTTTTATTCCTTTTGCTGCCTCTGCTGTGTCCAGACCCACGAGACCATGGGAGAACATGGGCTCGATGCTGTTGCCGCGGGTGGACATGGCGATAGCAGAGCCATGTTCGTTGGAGGCCATGGACCAGCGTTCACCGGCGCAGGCGCCAGTAATTTTCAGCCCGGAAGGGACAGAAAAGATGATGGTGTCATAAAGGGAAAAGAAGTTTTCAGCCATATACATACTCCTTCACCCACTGGCGCACAATCCTGCGGGCAGCCACATCCTCATATCCGCTGGTCTGGAGCAGGACGGTGTCTTCGTCCTCCTCCAGCGCCTGACGAAGTCGTTCTATGAGCAGCGTGTACTTTTCACCCAGACCGAAACGCTGGCGCAGCTCCTCTGCGTTCTCGAATGATTTCAACACGCCGATACAGGGCTGCTCCGAGGATAAAAATTCCGCAAGCTCATCCCGGAACTGGGGAATGACGATCTCAAAACCGCCAAACTCATCGATTATGGAAAAAGGATAGTATTCCGCCTCCTTGAGAAGCTGCACGGCGGGGCCGCGAAAGACCTCGTTGTCCTTTTTGGGAGGGACTGTGCTGTAATCCAGAAAACGCAGAGCCTCAAAGCCCTCCACTCCGGCGGCAGCGGCGGCAGGCAGCAAATCAAAACCCAGAAGTTTTCCGCTGCTGTCTGTAACGCGTTCTGTTACAAATCCTCCCGCCATGGCGAGGGCGGAACCCAGCTCTTCTCTGAGCAGTTTTGTCTTACCGCAGCCGGAAGGGCCGCACAGAAACAGGTGTTTTTTCAACGCACTATCCCCCTATCTTCAGATACTGTAAAGTATACACTTTTTTTTGTTTTTGTAAAGAATATGGACGTGCTGTCGATTTATAGGGAATGGGGACCTGCATGAAGAGAATAGAATAAAAATGAGGTGAGACTATGGTAGAGACTGCGTTTATAATCCTGATGAACAGCATACTTCTGATGCTTCGTATCGCTCCGGGAGACTCCTTTCCGAAACCTCTCAGCAGGGCAGAGGAGCAGGAATATCTTGACAGGTGGGCAGCCGGTGATGTGGAGGCAAGAAATATCCTTGTGGAGCACAATCTGAGACTTGTGGCGCACATCATGAAAAAATACTATACCCATGACGATACGGACGATCTGATTTCTATTGGGACGATAGGGCTGATAAAAGGCATCAATACATACAGGCCAGACAAGGGTGTGCGTCTTGCGACCTATGCCAGCCGTTGTATAGAAAATGCTATCTTCTCATAATGGCGGCAGAGCGTGATCGTGAACATAAACCTAAAAAGATAGCCGGACTATTCTCCGGCTGCTTTTTGCTTTATTCTGCTTATCAAATCAACTTTCTGCTCCATAGGGCAGGGCATGGATTTGATCATCTCTATAACTGTCTGCGCATGAACAGCGGCGATCTTTTCGGCAAGCTCCCGCTGTTTTTCCTCAGTGCATGGAAAATGCATGATGATATGAAACTTCTGTGCCTCCCTTTATATGATATCACTGCAGTTTATGCGCCATAGGCAGGCTCTATTCAAAGGGTTCTTTCCTTCGGCAGCGTTACCGTAAAGAAGCTTCCGCAGCCTTCCTCACTCTCAACGCTTATTTTTCCGCCGTGCGCCTGCACAATGGCCTTGGCTATTGTCAGCCCGATCCCCGCACTGACACGGAAACCGAAACGCCGGGACGATTGGGAGAGATGATGTCCTCATCGACGGGTCACTCTGACTTCTTGTCCTCTTGTCCCCTTGCGGTATCATATTAAAACTTATTAAAACGGTTTCAAAACCGTTTTATAGCGCGAAGCGCGTTAAGTTTTTATGAGACACCAGATTGTGCCACAGGCACAATCTGAGCGTGCGCAGCACGCGGGATTCTTGATT